>JAHDHF010000012.1 GCA_020631455.1 Saprospiraceae bacterium | reverse complement strand
CAGCGAGCCACGCAGCATAGCGACCGCGCCGTAGGCGCGGATGGCCCAAAATCAATTCATTATTTTTTCCATTTGATATTGCAGCCTGCGCTCGGGTATTGCTTGTCTGTGACGGCTGTACCTGCTAGGACTGCGTCAATGGCAGCGCGCATATCTGCACCATTATTTGGATGATCATTGCCTGGGCGCGAAGCATCAAGACGACCGCGATAGGCGAGCTTGAGATCTGCATCATAGAGATAAAAATCAGGTGTGCAAGCAGCATCGTAAGCTTTGGCAACCTCTTGAGTCTCGTCGTAGAGATACGGGAATGGATAGCCGACTTCTGCTGCGAGTACTTTCATCTTGTCGGGCGCGTCTTGCGGGTAATTCTCGACGTCATTGCTGCTGATCGCGACAAAGCCAACGCCTTTGTTTTGATAATCATTGGCGATGCGGACGAGCTCATTATTGACATGAATCACAAACGGACAATGATTGCAACTAAATATAATAACCGTCGCTTTGTCGCCTTTGATGTCTGCGAGCGAAAGCGTCTTGTCACTCACTGTATCTGGAAGTGAAAAATCGGCTGCTGGCGAGCCAAGTGTGATCATGTTGCTTTCTGTAAGAGCCATAGTATTCTATTAAAAATTGAAGCAATTAAATTAGTGTGAGCAGCCGCCACGTATTCCTAATACATAATTGTTGACGACGTCAATTTGTTCGGCAGTCTCCGAACCTTTAAATCCTGTGATGTCTGCGTTGGAGAGCATCTCCTTGTATCGGAGCGTGTAGGCATCGCTGATTGGGCGATAGCTCCAATGCCATTTTTCTTCGTTGTAGCCAGTACGGATCGTGTCGCCCGCTTCGTTGGTCTTGGGCGAATATGGCTGACAAAATCCGTATTCGGCGGCATGAGCTGTAAGCCATGCATATTCTTTTTTGCCTTTGTCTGTCTCTTCGAAGTACGAATTATTAAGATCATTGATGTCGATATCTGTACCCCAGTGATGGCGCGATGTGCCAGGCATTGAGCTCCACTGCAAAATATCAAGTGCGCGCTCTACTGGCGGCAGATTCAGAGCTGCGAGATTGCGACCATTTGATTTGCGTGCGCCTGTCCACTTGCCTTCCCAGATGCGCTTTTGGTGAGCGAAAGGTCGCGTAGCAGAAATAACTTTGAGCGAAATGCCGTCTGCTTTGGCTGCTTCGTGCATTTTCGCGAAGGCCTCATTCGTCTCTTTGCGCAAGAACATTGCTCCACTCGAATGTGCCGCCGCCATCTTGACAAAGCGCTCATCTGATTGCGGATTGACATTGCCGAGGAGATCGTCTTTGGTAATCATCGCTGATGTTGTGTCTTTGGGTTCTTCTTGAGATTGTAGCGCTACGGCGGTCGCTTTTGAGCTATCTGATTGAGGAGCAGTTGCTGTGATGATTTCTTGAGCATCAGGAGACGAGCAGCCGATAGCAGCTATCAGCATACAAAATCCGAGCATTCCTTTAACAAGACATTTCATAGCTGCAAGATCGATCAAAAAACTTTCTTTTGTACTATTGCGTTCATCTCGGTACATCAAATGCGCATTGGCGCCATCTATGAGTAAAATTGCAACATCTACAGGCAGTAAAATAGCCAAAACAGGTCGCTTCGGTCGTTATGCTGGCAAGGCGAGTTCGCTTTTGCGCAAGCCAGCGATGGCGCTTCGCCTCCTCGAAAAAGGCGCAAGCAAAGTCAAAGCCTACGATAATGTCTTCGAATTTGTCGATGATATGTGGGTCAAGTTTCGCGCAGTGATCCGCATGGTCTTCGCCGCTGTACGCGGTCAATACAAAGGCATCTCAAAAAAGAATATCATTCTCTCCCTTGCGGCGATTATTTATTTCGTCACGCTCTGGGACATCATCCCAGACATCCTGCCGATCATCGGTATCCTAGATGATGCGACGCTCGTCGCTTGGCTCCTCAATACTATCAATGACGAGCTCAGCGCCTTTAGAGAATGGGAACATGCTGAAGCTCTACAAGAGCCTGAAACAATTCTTCAGATAGAAGAATGATAATTTGGGGCTGCCCCTTCATTAAAAAAACCTCCTAGAAATTACTTCTAGGAGGTTTTTTATTTTGGGTCGGGCTATGCGGCAGCTCGCTATTCGCTCGGCTGCTTCGGCTGCGCCTCGCATCTCCCGATAAATCGGGACTGCCTACTATCCCTCAGCCGAATAAATCGATTCATTTACTTTTTCCTTTTCAATAAATCCGTCTACTTGTATTACATCATTTTCGTTGTGTCGAATAAATTCAATGCTATGCCGCTCAATTGGATGCTCACTTTTGAGAATTAATTCTACCGAATCATCTTCTACAATAAATTGAAATTGAATAGAAAAAGAAAATGGATTTTGAATGCGAAGGTCTTTATATCCAAATACAATTGTCGCATCTGATCCAAGTGGAGTGAAGCGTTCTTCTTCTGTGTAAATATCTTTTGAGTGATTGTGCCGCTCTAGGATCGTCAAGCCGCATTGCAATGACAAATAATACAGTATTCCAGATACTTGACATAAGCCGCCGCCGACATCTTCGACGAGTTTACCATTAATGATATTTCTGCCGACTTTATAGTTATTTTCTTTTGTTGGTGCGCCGAGAATATTCCAAAATGAAAAGACCTCATGTGGCTTGATGATGACTTGATTGATTTGTGCAGCTGCCACTCTGATATTATGAACTTTGTTTTCGTAGAGATATGATTTACGGATAGGCTGCTGCAATTTATGTGTATGCGTAAAACTTGTTTGCTGCGTTTTCTGTTGAGCTAATTTCTCAAGAAGTCCAGATTGTTTATCGGCGCGTTTTCGCTGCCAGACTTTATAGCTCAGGCGAAGTGAAGCTGGTATGAGATTTTTCAATCTCATTTTTTAATAAGGAAAAAAACATTGTACGAAGCATATTCGTTAAGTGGTGTGCGACACAAGAGTGAATCAATTTTTCTCAAAAACGAGCGACTCCAAATTGGCAATCGATGAATAGGAAACATCGCGATTCCTACACTTCGTTTTATTATAAATTGATCGCCAAAGAGCTGCTTTATATCATGCGCGGTAAATCCTTGTGAGCCATGCCAATTTTTAGATTTATAATTAATCAAGTCTCGTCGCGCTCTCGAAGGAATATCAAAGATAAATACGCCGCCAGGCTTTAGTACACGATATACTTCTTGAAATACGCGTTCTGTAAATACTTGATCAAAATGCATAAATGCATGAAATGAATACACAACATCAAATGACTTTGTATTAAACGGCTGCTGATCGGCGCTTGCTATTGAAAAAACTTTATTTGGATGTTTTTGCTTTGCTTCGGCGATCATATTTGGGCTGACGTCGAGTCCGTCTGTCGCGTAGTGTGTCAAGCGGCCTGTACCGCAGGCAAGATCTAGGACGCGTTCATCTTTTCTATTTATAAAAAATGAATTGAGGATTTCTATTTCTTGTGTATGAATGTATTGACCGTAGGAATTATCGAAGCGGTCTTTGTCGTACTCGGCTGCTAGATTATCGTAGTATGTTTTGATGTCGGGATTCATGCGTATTCAATAATACGGACAAAAATCCACAAGCGCTGCGCAGTGGTGGCGCAGCCAGACGCGAACGCAGTGAAGCGGCCGAGCGAACAGCGAGCCACGGAGCATAGCGACAGCAGCCGCATTTTTTAATTAAAAAATGCAGCTGCTGATGTGGCAGAAAAATAATACTTCGTTTATCGGACTTCTCCGATTGCTTTCTTGCTTTCGAGTTCTTCGAATGTCGTCAAACCGCAATCAAGAAAATCTTTGAATGACTCGACACTCGCTGGCTTGTACGCGCGCGGCTTATTGAGAATAGTACCATCATAACTGACTAGCACATAATATGGCTGCGATATTTTATTAAAATGTACAATTTGGAAATCACTCCACATATTACCGACGTTACGCATTTTTTGGTCACGCACTGATGTATAAAACTCGGTCAAATCTGTCCGCTCATCAACATACAATGAGACGAGAACAAAGTTGTCATTAATTGTACTCCAGACTGGTTCTTTACTCCAGACGTTTTCTTCCATTCGGCGACAGTTTTCGCAGCCGTGTCCTGTAAAGTCTAATAATATCGGTAGTTTATTTTCATTTGCATATTCTACTCCTTCAAAAAAGTTTTTATAGCAACTAAAATTATTAGGACACTTTGATGGATATGTCCAACTATAACCAACAGGTGGTGCAAGCCCAGACATTGCTGCAAGCGGCGAGAATGAATTTAATTTCTCGTTGTACATAAATGTTGTCGCTAAGTATCCTGCAAATCCAACTGAAAATAATCCGAGTGCAAACCGCGGAATACTTAATTTTTTGAGTGGTGAATCATGCGGGAATTTAATGAGGCCAAATAAATAAGCGGCTAATCCAAGAAATACTGCAATCCAAATGCCGATAAATAATTCGTATTTGAGGAAGCCCCAACGTTGAGTTAAATCAGCTACGCTTAAGAATTTAAATGCAAGTGCAACTTCTAAAAATCCGAGGACAACTTTGACGCTATTGAGCCAGCCGCCAGATTTTGGAAGTGAATTAAGCCAACTCGGAAATAAAGCGAATAACGTAAATGGCAATGCAAGTGCAATAGAAAACCCAAGCATTCCGACAATTGGTTTGACTGGTATACGACCTAAAATTGTCGCATCTCCTGCTCCTGTAGCAGCCTCGACGAGAAGTGTACCGATAATTGGCCCTGTACAACTGAATGACACAATACTGAGTGTAAATGCCATAAAGAAAATACCAATTAATCCGCCTTTATTTGAAAGTCTATCAGTTTTATTACTCCAACTACTTGGAAGCGTAATATCATAAAACCCAAAAAATGAAAACGCAAATATTAAAAATATAGCGAAGAAAAGCAGATTAAACCACATGTTTGTGGACATCACATTGAGTGCATCTGCTCCGAGTAATCCTGTAATTAAAGACCCAATAATTGTATAAATCAGAATGATACTACCACCATACAATAATGCGTTTCGTATTCCTTTTGCGCGGTTTTCGCTGCCTTTGGTAAAGAAGCTTACTGTAAGCGGAATCATCGGAAAGACACAAGGCGTCAATAATGCTAATAATCCGCCTCCAAAACCAAGGGCAAAAATCAACCAATAGCTTTTCTCTTTGACTGCAAGTTCGCCGCCTGCTGAGCATGAATTATCGATAAATTGTCGATCAAAATTATACTCTATTGGTGTTCCTTTTCCGAATGCTGCATCACCAGTTAAGTTGGTGTTGGCATTCATGCTCCCATCAGCATCGCGACCGTCATCTGCTACTGATGAACTTGCATTTCCTTTACTCAAGTCAAGTTTGAAATCGACAGGCTTTGGAGGCAGGCACTTTTCTTTGTCACATACTTGAAACTCGACTCCAACTGTTACTGGTTTTGAAATGTCTTTAAAGGTGACTCGCTGTGTAATTGTATAAGGTTTACCCGGTTCTACTTTGACAACTTCAGCATCAAAGAGCTTGCTATATGCTTTTGTAATATTCCCAGTTTCTTTGATTTTGCCTTCGAGTGTATAGGAATCTTCGTCACCATCAAAAAACAAGATCGTCGGTAACGGCCCTCCGTCATCTGGAGTAAATGCAGAATACGTTTTCCAGCCTTTTCGGATCTTGCCTGTGTAGACAAGGTCAAATGTTTTGTCTTTGACTTGTTTGGCTTCGACCGTCCACATGACTGGATAGTTGCTTTCAGAAATTTCTTCTTCTTCCGAATCATCAGATTCTTTAGCAATAGGTTTATCTTCTTGTTTAGGCTTGTCAGCTGGCTTAATGTCTGTCTGCGTGCGCGTATCACTTGGATTGACATCAAATGTCAATCCTTTGCTTTTCGTTTTATCCTCTTCTTGTGTAGTTGTTTCTACAGGTTCACTTTTAGGCTCTTCTACAGCTGGTATTTCGTCGGCTTTAGGTTCATCTGTTGAAGCACTTGCTCCTCCTGTCATCACGCTACTCGGCGTAATTTTAAATTCGTGGAATGTCGGCGGCAAGCAGCTGCTTGCATCACATGCCATGCTTTCGATATAGCCTTCGATCGGTTTACTCGGATCGCTGATCTTGAGTTTTTGCGTGAGCGTAAATGATTTTTTGAATTTGATCACATTGACACCAAAGATGTCAGACATACCTTCGATCGGCTTGCAGCATTCTTTTGCTTTACCGACGACTTTGTAATGTCCTTTATCACCTTCGAATCCAAGATTAGTAGGTACAGGTCCGCCTTCTTCTGTAAACTGCGAATAGGTATACCAGCCATCTTTGATGTTCGCTTTGCCTTCGAGAGTAAAGTCTTCGCCACCATCATGCGTCAGTGAAAACGACCATTTGACTGGATCGCTCTGAGCAGTTATTTGATTTGGGTTTGCTAGTAAAAAGCTAAACAGTACGAGAAAGCCAAAGACGTAACGCATTGAAAAAGATTAGATGGTGGAGTGTTGTGTTGACATTGTTATTTGAGTGCAATCGCAAAATCAACCGTCGTCGGCGGCAAGCATCGCTTGTCATCACAAGTCATGAACTCGAGATACCCTTTGAGCGTAGAGCCAGGTTTTGCGTTTACTGTTTGCTGATAGGTAACTGTACCGAATAACTTGTTGACTTCCATTTCAAAAAGCTCATCGAAAATGATTTTTCGATCACCTTTTTCAATCATGTCTCCATCAACTCGAACAGCTGAATCATCGTCAAACATAAATGAAGTTGGGATCGGGCCGCCAGCTTCCATGTCTTTAGAGTAGATGCCCCAACCTTTACTTACAGAAGCTGTAAATGTCACAATGTATGTATTTGCGTCTTGCGCTTTGGCATCAAATGACCATGAGACAGGTGAATCTTGCTGCGCAAAAACAGCAGAAGCAAACATGAGAAAACCGAAAAGAACTGAGAAACGAATCATAAGGGAAGAATTTAGGTCAGGAGGAATATCGAAGATGAGCGAAAATTGTGCTTGTTTGCTCTTAAAGCGTGGTTAAACAGCAGATTGTGTCGCTTCTTTAACGCTTTGTAAAAAACTCACAAAGAGTGCTTTGCCATCTGTATTGCCGAGGAGTTCTTCAGCAGCACGTTCTGGATGCGGCATCATGCCGTAGACATTACGGCCTTCGTTGCAGATGCCTGCGATCGAGTCAAGCGATCCATTCGGGTTGTCTGAATATCTAAAAATGATCTGATCATTGGCTTGTAGTCGAGCGAGTGTCTCAGCATCAGCATGAAAACGGCCTTCTGCATGAGCTATCGGAATCATCACAACATCACCTTGATTTAGATTGCTTGTCAAGGCAGAATTTGAAGTCACAACTTCGAGGTCGACATTCTTGCAGATGAATTTTTGAGATGCATTTCGCAGTAATGCGCCTGGCAATAAACCTGACTCACACAAGATTTGAAAGCCATTGCAAATACCAAGTACATAGCCACCTTGTGCCGCAAATCCTTTAACAGAATTCATCACAGGAGACATTTGCGCAATTGCTCCTGCTCTCAAATAATCTCCATACGAAAATCCGCCTGGCAGCAAAACACAATCGACATCATGAAGCGATGTTTCTTTATGCCAAAGGCGCACCGCCTCTTGACCCATGACTTCGCTGACGACATGCAACATATCATCATCACAATTAGAACCAGGAAACGTGACTACACCACAACGTATCATAGACATTTAATTATTGAGTCAGCTAAGTTACAACAGCAACAAATCTGAGTACTGAGAAAATACAACAGCAAATAAAAAGACAAGATGCACTACTTCTGCCATTGCAGCATTTTTAATAGTTGAAAATGCTTCACCCAAGAGAACTCCTAGAGGTAAAGCAAGAATAAAAAGTAGATCAACTCGACCGACAGAGCCAAGGAAAAGCATACCGATCAAACCCACGAAGACAATTAAGAACCAATCAAGTTGCTTACGTTCAGCCATTTCGCGCTTCGTACCCATTTGACCATACATAGTGATCACAAAAACAAAAGCAGCCCCAAAAATTCCGAAAGGAAGAAGCTTCTTCAATTCAAACAAATCGCTCGGTATAGAGAACTGATAAAGCGGACTAAAAATATCGACTAAACCCATCGGCTGGTCACACCAAACGAAATACACCCAAAGCAGCCAAAACGGAACAAGAACTCCTACACAGAAAATCAAAATCTCACGAGAAAGCAACCGTCGCAATCGTGGAATCGCAAGCAATAAAACAAGCGGCAAAACCACTAAATGCGGCAAAAGCAAAATAGAAATGCCACTCCAAAGACCCGAAGCATACATCGAGCCGCGTACATGTTGATTTCTGATAGTCGAAAAAACCGAACGGATGATCAACAACAAAAGCGCAACCACAAACAAGCTCGGTGTCAAAGCCAACAACTTTGGCGAAGCCGCCGTGAGCAAAATAAATCCAAGCCCAGGCAAAACAGTCGGACGACGCGTAATTCGAAATTCTGAGCACAACGCAACCAAGACAAACGCGACACCACAGACACAAATCAAAGTCACTAAGGGCGAGATCCACCAAGGAGACCACTCACCCACTCGCAGACTATCATATAACCATCCGCCATTTGTTTCAGCCGCTAACGGATACAAAAAACCATGCACATGCAGTCCTACCGCATACAGAGGCAAGAGCAAAAACGCCAAAGGCTGCATCGATTTAAACAACTGGAGCAAAACGGGGGCAACTTTACCCATCGAAAGTACGACGTCCCAAACGATTGCATTAACAAAAACACTGAAAATGAGGGGCATCCGCCTCATTCACCTGAGAATTCAGGATTCATGAGTCGGCGGGCTGTGCGGCAGCTCGCTATTCGCTCGGCTGCTGCGGCTCCGCCTTGCATCTCCCGACTAGTCGGGCCTGCCTACCATCCCTATGCCAGAGCTGCTTGTTTTACAGCTACGATTTCAGCTATTTGCACCGCATTTGTAGCAGCTCCTTTCCGCAGATTATCAGAGACGATCCAGAGATTGACTGCATTCTCTTCGCTGAAATCACGGCGTATTCTTCCTACAAAAACATCATCGAGTTGATGAGCAGCCAGTGGCGTCGGATACACATTTTGAGCAGGATTATCAAGTACCGTCACGCCATCTGCTTCTACGAGGAGCTGCTTCAGCTCATCAAGATGATACGGCTGCTCAAACCGAACATTGACAGATTCGCTATGGCCGCCGAGTGATGGCACGCGCACAGCAGTAGCCGTAATTCTGAGCGAGTCGTCGCCCATGATTTTGCGCGTTTCATATACGAGCTTCATTTCTTCTCGCGTGTAGCCATCTTCTACAAAGACATCACAATGCGGAATGCAATTGCCGTGTATTGGATGCGGATAGACAGGGCTGCTGGCTGTTTCGCCGTTTCGCTCTTCGTCATATTGTTTGACAGCATCTTGCCCAGTACCAGATGGCGATTGATATGTGCTGATGACGAGTCGCTCTATTCTGTAAGCATCATGGAGCGGCTTAAGCGCGACGACCATTTGTATCGTCGAGCAGTTCGGATTGGCGATGATTCGCTCAGTGCCATCAAGCATATCGCCATTGACTTCTGGCACGACGAGCTTGACATCTTCCTCCATCCGCCATGCAGAACTATTATCAATCACCGTCGTACCGACAGCAGCAAATTGCGGCGCAAACTCTCGACTCACGCCTCCGCCGGCACTAAACAATGCAATGTCAGGCTGCCTCTCGATCGCATCTTGCATAGAAACGACTGTCCAAGCACGACCATCAAATTGAATCTCTTTGCCTACTGATCGCGCCGATGCAACAGGAATCAACTCTGATACATGAAGGTTGCTTTTCTCAAGTACTTCAATCATCGTATGACCGACAAGTCCTGTGACACCTACTATTGCAATTTTCATTTTATCGTAATTCTATTATTAAAAATAGAACGCAAAGATAGCAGCTAATCGTCTTGACAGTTTTCTTTTTGTACGAGAATGCCACTACGCATGATGAGATCGTTTTCTATTAAAATAAGCCTTTAAAAAATACATTTTTTTTTGGACAAGGGATGGTAAGCAGTGCGACCGACCACAGGGAGGAAGTAGACATAAAAAAGCGACTTGAATTTCTTCAAGTCGCTTTTGAAATGGCCGAGCGATCAGCGAGCTGCGGCACAGCCCGGTGCTGCGCAAGCAGCATGGCCCACTATCGTGAATTAATTCGCCTTTTTGATACGCTTTTTGTCTTGCTGTACGGCTTTATTGATGAGAAGCATCATCGGATACATCCCAAGTGTGATAAATAAATTCATACCCAAAACCCAGAGAAATGAATCTGGCGACCAAGCTCCGAATAGATTTGAAATACCGCTTATGAGATAGCCCGCACCTAGATTTAGGAAGAACAACATGACAAAAAGCATCACGCGACCAAAAGTGGTATCGAGATCAAGATGCATTCTTAAACATTATAAATCTCTTCGATAATAGAATCATAGTTTTCGCGGATAACGCGACGCTTGAGCTTCATCGTAGGCGTCAGCTCTCCAGTGGAGACATCCCAATTGTCTGGCACGAGGACAAACTTCTTGATCTGCTCAATTTTGCTAAACTTAGGATTGAGTCCGTCAATAATGCTTTGGAAGTGTGCGATTACTCTTTCGTCTTTGCAAGCGGCTGCCATCGTCGTAAAGTCAATATCACTGTGCTTGCAATAGTCTTTGAGTGCTTCTTCTGCTGGTACGATGAGCGCTGATACAAACTTGCGCTTTTCACCGACGACCATCATTTGCTCGATCAAGAAATCTTCCTTGAAGAGGCTCTCAATCGGCTGCGGTGCGACGTATTTACCACCTGATGTCTTGAGAAGTTCTTTCTTGCGGTCAGTGATTTTGACAAATTGGCGACCGTCTTTGCCTGGTAGAATACGCCCGACATCTCCTGTGTGAAACCACGTCACTCCATCACGCTCGGAGAAGACTGCTGCTGTTGCATCTGGCTTGTTGTAGTAGCCCATCATGATATTTGGACCCTTGGCGAGGATTTCGCCTTCGCCTTCTGGGAAGTTTGGATCGCTCTCATCAATCATGATGTCGACTCCTGGTAGCGGAAGCCCAACCGTGCCAAGCATTGCGTCATAAGGCGTGTAGCGATTGATCGCGAGTGCTGGGCTTGTCTCTGTCAATCCATAGCCTTCGCGAATCGGAACTCCGGCTGCAGAGAAGACTTTTGCCATCTTGGCGGGGCAGGCTGCTGCGCCTGTAAAGATTCCTTTGATGTTGCCACCAAGTGCTTCGCGCCACTTGCTAAAGATGAGCTTGTCGGCGACTTTGTATTTAAAGCCATTGCGGACTGCATCGTACTTGTAGTCATCTGTCAGCGAAAGCGCCCAGAAGAAGAGCTTCTTCTTCAATCCTGTCAGAGCAAGTCCTTTGTTGTAGATTTTCTCGTAGACTTTCTCAAGAAGGCGCGGCACTGTCGTGAAGAAGTGAGGCTTGACTGTAGCAAGGTCGCCTGTCTCTCCACCGAGGTTGTCTGTACCAGTATACGTGATATTGACACCTTTGGAGATGTAGCAATAGGTCACCGTGCGCTCGAAAATGTGGCAGAGTGGCAAAAAGCTCAAGGCTATATCGCCGCCACCAAGTGGAATGTGATCAAAAACGGCTTTGACATTGCTGACGATGTTGTTGTGAGACAACATAACACCTTTTGGATTGCCTGTCGTACCTGATGTATAAATGATTGTCGCAAGATCTTCTGGCTTGATGCCCGCCATGATTTCTTCGACTTCTTTCATGTCGCCGCCCTCGAAGATGTCTTCCCAATATGGCGCATCTGGCACTCGATCAAATGTGTAAATCTCTTTGAGCGTAGGGACTTTGTCTTTGATGGCGCGCACTTTAGAAAGTAGGTCGCCTGCTCCATCCATACTCACAAAGCAGTATGAAATGCCTGCATCATTGAAAATGTACTCGTACTCTGATGGGCTGATCGTCGGATAAACTGGAACGTTGATCGCTCCGATCTGTCCCATGCCGACATCCATCATATTCCACTCTGGACGATTCTTGTAGCTAATGACGGCGATCTTGTCGCCTGGTTTGACACCGAGCTTGAGTAAGCCAAGACTAACCGAATTGGCGATGCTCATTACTTCGTCAGATGAATAATAAACCCAGTCATTGCCGACGCGATGTCCTAGACTTTTTTCTTGAGGGTTGTTCTTTTGTTGATATGGGAAAATATCAAAGAGGCGAGAAAATTCCATAATGTGTATTCAGTTAGCGTTTCGTTTGTCGTGTGAATATACGAGTTGGCTCGGCTTTGCGTGTGCGCTCTTGTACTGCAAATGAGTAAAATCTAAACACAAACAAAAAAATATTGCATTTTGGTCTGTGAATGCAGCTCACACGATGAGATGGACAAGCGCTGTGAAGTGGTGGCGTCCCGACTTCTCAGGAGGGATAGCCAGATGCAAGCGTACCCCGAATTCTCAGGGGGAGCGCAGCAGCCGAGCGAACCCCGACTACTCAGGGTTGCAGCGAGCCACGTAACATAGCGACAGGAGCCGCATTTTTCACTAGAAAAATGCGGCTCCTGATGGCCCATAAAAATGAAGCAATTATTCTTCGTCTGCAGAAGTTGTTCCTTGCTTGACTTCGGGCTTCATCTGGGGGAAGAAGAGCACTTCTTGGATCGAGTGCTGGCCTGTGATGAGCATCACGAGGCGATCAATACCGATACCGAGCCCGCTCGTAGGAGGCATGCCGTACTCAAGAGCGCGTAAGAAATCTTCGTCAAGAACCATGGCTTCATCATCGCCGCGCTCAGCAAGTTTGAGCTGATCTTCGAAGCGCTCGCGCTGATCGATTGGATCGTTGAGCTCGGAGTAGGCATTGGCGATTTCCTTTCCATTGACAAAAAGCTCGAAGCGCTCGACGAGACCGTCTTCGCTACGATGCTTCTTAGCAAGCGGCGTCATCTCAATCGGATAATCAGTGATATAAGTAGGCTGGATGAGATTGGCTTCGACTTTTTCGCCAAAGATTTCGTCAATCAGCTTGCCGAGTCCCATTGAGTTGTCGACTTCGATGTGCTGCGACTTACAGAAAGCGCGCACTTCATCTTCGGACTTACCGCGTAGATCTGTACCTGTATATTTTTCGATGCTTTCGAGCATCGTCAAGCGATCATATGGCCCTGAGAAGTCAATTTGATTGCCGCTGTACTCGACGACTGAGCCGCCAGTGACTTCGGTGACGACTTGTTCGAGCATTTTCTCGACCATCGTCATCATCCACTCATAATCCTTGTAGGCGACATAAATCTCCATCGCCGTAAACTCCGGATTGTGCGTGCGATCCATGCCTTCGTTGCGGAACATCTTGCCAAACTCGTAGACGCCATCATAGCCGCCGACGATCAATCGCTTGAGGTACAACTCATTGGCGATACGCATATACAAATCTGTATCGAGCGTATTGTGATGCGTCATAAATGGACGCGCGGCTGCCCCGCCATGTATCGGCTGCAGGATTGGTGTTTCGACTTCGAGCCAACCTTGTGCATTGAAGTACTGGCGCATCGCGGTCATCACTTTGCTACGTGTGATGAAGATGTCGCGCACTTGTGGATTGACGACAAGATCGACGTAGCGACGGCGATAGCGCAATTCGGGATCTGTGAAGGCGTCATGGATTTCTTCTTCACCAGTTTCTTCGTTGGTGACGCGCTTGACGATCGGCAGCGGACGCAAGCTTTTACTCAAAAATGTAAACTCCTCGACACGAAGTGTTTTCTCGCCGAGCTTGGTCGTAAACATATAGCCTTTGACACCGACAAAATCGCCGATATCGAGCAGCTTCTTAAAGAGTTTATTGTAAAGGTCTTTGTTTTCGTCTGGGCAAATATCATCACGCGAAACATAAATCTGCATGCGTCCTGAGCTGTCTTGAAGCTCTGCAAATGATGCTTTGCCCATCACGCGACGCGACATGATTCGCCCCGCGAGGCTCACTTCTGTAAAGGTACCTTCGGTGCCATCAAAATCACGATGCAGATCGGCTGCATGATGGCTCACATCAAACGCTTGTGCTGGATATGGATCGATACCGAGTTCTCGAATTGCTGCGAGTGCTTCGCGGCGTACAATTTCTTGCTCTGAAAGCTGTTGTGTCATGCCGCAAAAGTACTGCGACTTGAAGTGATTATTGTGGCTGTTTTGAGCTTGTCTTGTTGCGTCAATCCGACTGTCTAGAGTATAACAAACAAGAGCAAGAAAACTCCTAGCTGAGTCATCTAAAAGGATGGAGAGATATAGAATTTGACACCAAATTTTTGAACGTCTGGGTCATCTCGTTGCGTGACTCGCCATACAAAATACAAGCGGAGCAGCTTAGCGATATTTTCGACACCAACTCCTACCTCGCCATACCAATTGTCGACTTGTGTAAGTCTTTGCTCTGGATCTTGTAAGAAAGCAGCATTCTGAGGACTGACGCGTCCAGTTACACCTTTGAAATAGACCATACTGCGCATCTTGAGGCGGCTGACACCTGGCACAAGATTAAAGAGCTTGCCACCAAAGCGATGACGAATTGAAAATTCGACCCACTCGTCTGAGACGTATTCAAAATCTTGCATCATATTGAATAGATGCCGATTGTAGAAGAAATTTTCATTGCCTTTATGATACTTAAGGAATGGCAACGGCACATCGCCTATTATTTTACCCGCACTGATCTCATAATCGGTGCGCCCAAGTCTGTGTCTGATTTCTTGACGCAATCCGACACCAACAGTATGGTAGCTGACATCGCTGCCGAGCCATCCTTTGGGTGTAAACTTATAATTAGCAGTTAAAGATGGTGCTGACATCGTGAGCTCGACACGCTCAAAACCGCGCTCCATAAATTTTTGTCCAACACTCCAGCTAAAACCTGCACCGAGCTCGAGGGTTGTGATACGATTGTCAGCTGTGGCAGTTGTGTCGCCACCTGTTGTTTCAAAAACAAAGCTTTCAGGCCACGAATAAACTGACTTGTGAAGTCCAGTAAGATTCGTAGTAAAACCTCTGATCCATTCTTTTTCGTAAAACAGATAAGCTGATCGCTGCAAGAAGAGGTTATCAAGTGGTGTGCGACGCATAAGCGCACCTATGATATGATCATGAGTGATATATGCGCTACGATTGTTGTAATCGCTCCAATCATACGTATAACTCAAGCCGACCATGTGCCACTTGCGATTCGGGCGCTTCAGGTGGAAGCGACCGCTTGCATGATATTTTAAGAGTTTGTCTTTGGTGCCGTAAGCGAGATAGCCATTGATATCAAACTTATCTCTGAACATCTTACGGTTGGTGCGGCCACCGATGCGGAAGCGGTTGCCTTCGAGTGCATTCCAGCTAAATGCATTAAGGAATGGACCAAACTCAACTGGACCTGCTCGAAAGTGTCCTGTGCCCGCTGAGTGAATGGCATAGCGATAGCGCTTGTAAGCTTTCGTCTCTTGCACTTGATCGACCATTTTGTAAATCTGAGCTTCCTTCATGGTCAGCGGCATGTGACGACTGACAATCCAATAGCTCGGATCACGTTCATAAGCTTCTTTGTCGATCACATAGGTATCGCCATTGAATATGCTATCTGGTATCGGCTCGTTGATAGTGATTTTGTTTCGAGATGCTGTCCGTAGTACTCGTGCGTTGATCAGCTTTTTGCTCTTAGTCACACCAAGGCGAACAGAGAATTGCTCTCCTGTCTTAAACCAGTATTGATCTTTGTGGCGAGAGTATGATTGACGAAGGTTGAGTGCTTGGACGTAATTGATATTGGCGCGTGTGTCAAGTGCGACCTCGACCTCGACTAGCGCGAATGTGGAATCATGAATCCAAGCAAAACCAGTGAAGGCAAGATCGCCTTTTCGTTTGGGCGCAAACTCGAGTTTGTAGCACCATTTGTCACCGATCGCCATGCTGTCTGCCAGAAAATATCGATAGCTGATCAAAGCTCCATTGGCAAATGGACTCAAGGCTGGATACTGACCCCCAAGTAAAATGACATTATTGTAAAGGTTGATGTCATCAAAAGCAAAGTCAACGAGTCCTGATAGATTGACATCGTCGATGCCGCTGAATTGCTCTGCATCTAAAGTCTGGACAGTTTTGCGCTTGGGATCGCTGCGGTGATAGACTCGATTCATCTGCTCTCGGAGGAGTGTCGGAAGATAAGTCTGCCCTTCAGCTGTTGTATCGACATTATCAAAGACAAAATCGAATGGCTTTAAAATTCTTCGTTTTTGAAAAGCATCTCCGACATTAAAAATATCAAACTCTGTCTTTGTGTATTGCTCGTAGCTGTACTGGTCGTAGCTATCAGAGCGATTGTATTTCTTGTTGCGTACGATGTTGCGATAGAGTGTGATGGCTGCTGTATCTTTTTTAGGACGCTTCGCTACGACGACAATTTCTTGAAGATCATTGCTGGCTGGTGCGAGTTCAAAATTGATGGTCTGGTCCTGTCCAGGCTTGATTGTGAAGTGCTTGTCTGCATAGCCGAGATAATTGCCTGTGATACTGTCTAGCGTCAGGTCGTCTGTAATGAGCAGAAAACTACCGTCAAGATCGGTCGTGACGCCATTGCTTGTGCCTGTGAAAAAGACATTAGCAAATGCAAGCGGCTCTTTGATCTCAGCCTCACCATCTGTAACGATTCCGCGCACGATTGTTTGCTGCTGAGCACTCAAGTTTAATACAAAACATGCAAAAAAACCAGCAAAGAATAATTGAAGTAATCTCATGTGGGGAAGATTGCTTCTAGTAATTGCATACAATGTGCCAATCAAAGCTATGCGCAAACAATTAATACTGATTTGATTCGTCGGCTACTTGACAAATGATTTGGACAAGCGATGGTAAGGGGCGCGCAATGAAATGGAGCGCTCACGAGCTTGCGAGTGATGAGCGAATAGCGAAACCCTGAATCAGCGCGGTGCTGCGCAGCAGCATGGCCCAAAAAAATATTCATCTAAGACTTAAATGCAATCAAAAGCGCGAGTGCTTCTTCGGCTTGATTGGCGTCGATGAGTGTAGCTGCTGCTTGGTGTGCGGACTCAAGATTTAGAAAATCAGCTGCACTTTTGGCAGCGACTAAAAGATGCTTTTCAGTCGGCGGCTCATGTAATCCTGCCAATTTGCCAAGTTGATTGCCAGTCAAGATTGTGCTCTCTTGCACGTGCTTAGGAAGCTGATCGAAGCCGATGGCGAGCTTTGTCACGGGCTGAAACAATGTAAAAATCGCATCTCCACTCGCGCGCGTGTAAAAGGCGCGCCCCATTCTGCCCACGAGATCAATCTTGTGTGGATCGACACGACCTTCGCTGTCGATAACGTCTTCGGCGACATGCAGTTTGACTACTTTGCAGATGATCAAGTGACCTGCACCACCGTGCTCGCCAAGCGTAATTACTTCATCGACTTGGCACTCAAGATGCGCTGGTGACTCGGCCACACGTGGCGGCTTGACGATGTCTGAAGCAAGCGGCGTCAAGCCGCTTTTGGTAAACTCACTCGTCTCATGATCGTATTGAATGCTCGCCACAGCCATCTGCTGCACGATGGCATGATTGACGACATTGATGACACATTCTTTGCCCGATTGGATATTGGCGAGCGTGTCTTTCGTTGTGTTATCGACCACACGGCGATTGCTGCTAAACACCACAATCGGCGGATTGCTACTAAATGCATTAAAGAAGCTATATGGTGCGACATTTTCGCGACCATCTTCGTCAATTGTACTGACAAAAGCTATTGGTCGCGGAGCAACACAACCAAGCAAAAATTGATGGAGATCACGAGTTGGGATTTCACCAGGAGTGATCGTGCGCATAGCATGAGTTTTCTTCATGGTACAAATATGGGGCTGCCGCGCCATATCGCTACGCTTATGTCGCGTCGGGCTATCCGCAGTACGCTAAGCTAGCCGCCTACACTACGCTCGGCGTCCGCTCGCAAGCTCGCGCTGCTTCTATCCCTCAGCCGCTAAAAAGCTGCACAGTTTTTGCGCTTGACGCGGCGTGTCAATTAACAGTATATTTGGCATTCATTTTTTCTAAACCCTTATCTCTTTAAAACTCGTTCTTATGAAATTAACGAAAATGATCCTTGCTTTTGCGATCGTCGCACTCGCAGGTACACAAGCATACGCTCAGTATGGTTTTGCTCGTCTTGGCGTAGGCTATGGCATGGGCGCAAATGGCGATGTATTGGGTGTCAGTACAACACTCGATGCAGTCTATGATGTTACTGATCAAAAAAACATTTATGGATCAACTGGACCAGGTCTACACATCGGTGCAGCTGGTGGATATATGTTTAATGACCACGTAGGATTTGAGCTTGGTCTCGAGTATTTGTATGGTTCAAAAGTAAAAGTTGAAGAATTTACAAGCCCAAAAGGAGAGTACTACACTGAAGCATACACGCGCCAGTTTAGAGTTATTCCTTCGCTTGTCGTACAAGGTGGTGGCGATATCAGCCCTTATGCTCGCTTTGGTATTGTGTTACCTGTAGCTGGACAATCACACGGAGATCGCTACGCTGATGATGTTGCTATTGTAAGTTCATTAATTCCTTCACTTCTCCCTACTGCGACTGAATTTGAAGTAGAATCTACAATCAAAGGAAAATTCGCGGTTGGATTTAGAGCAGCTGCAGGTGTAAGCTACAAGCTCAGCGACAAACTTGATCTTTTTGGTGAAGTATTCTACACTGGTCTTCGTGTACAGCGCAACACACTTGAGGTTACTCGTGCTAATGTCAATGATGCAAATGGTGAAAATGATGTCATTGGTCTTTTGACTCTTGGTGGCGCGAGCCAATTCATCGAGTATGTAGATGAAATCAACGCCGCTGAAGAAGCTGCTTACATAACTGAAGCAGGTACAGTTATGCTTACACTTCCAGATGGCACAATGCTACCAGCATCTGCAGTAGGTACATCTGCTGATACTCCTACACGTGCTCTTCGTGAGGATGGCAACTTCAATGCTTTTGGTTTGACGATCGGAGTACGTGCTACATTTGGCCGTGACTCAGGTGATGAATAATACCTAATGATTGTATCCTTTTGGATACTTTGAAGCGAGCTGTTTACTTCATGTAAGCAGCTCGTTTTTTATTGGCAGCTATTGATCAATTCGTTTATAAACTTGACATCAGACGTTTTATTGATACTTGAAATCGTCTGAGAAAAAAATATGTCCGCTAGTCCTTGCATCCCATATAGCCTATGGGCTTGATCGACAATACAGCCAGCTTGCTGCATTGTAATGCTGCGATCAAGTTGAGTCAAGCGGTTTCTTGTTTTTAGTTTGAGTTGTGTCAGAGTCTCCGCTGTGGGCTGATCAAAAAAGACCTGATGATTTGTGTATTCTGTAATGTCATACTTCATGTAATATGTATCACCTACAGAGATTGGTAATCCCGTACCATTTGCATCTGTAATTGCTTTGAGTGAGCTACATGATATGCTGCCTTCTAAACTATACATGGACGTAATTTGATACACATATTCGCATTTCCTTGCCCCAGGAGTTGATTGCGGTGTACTCACGATAGTAGCAATTGTTACATAGCCGTTCTCTTTGAGTGATTCCTTATCGTAATAAAAGTTGACTGTATAACCTATTCCTAAAATCAAAACAAGTAAGAATGCTATCCCTGAAAAGGCTGCTATTGATTGGACTAGATGTTTACGTTCGAGCTTCTTGCGTGCGGTATTCAGTGGTGTATCGACTTTATGATCAAAGGATAGGATATAATCCCAGTTGTCTTTTTTGTCTTTTTCGGCGCGGATAATGCAGAGCTCATCGTCGATAAAAAAACGAAACTCGCGTGTATCGAGTACGTCTTTGGCTGCTTGGACGGGCTTGCCTGCGTAATGGATAAGAAAATGCCCATTTTTGGGCTCGTGCATGATGCCGATTTTCTCTTGGCGTCGTGTTTTTTCGACGATGTAAATCCATTGCCGCTTGTTCATGAGTAGAGGGCAGCTCTGGATGAGGGATGGAAGCAGCACGAGCGCAGCGAGTGGACGCGACCGAAGGGAGCGGCTAGGTTACCGTACTGCGGACAGCCCGACCTGAATGACAGCTTGTCTGTCATGAGGGGCAGCCCATTGTTTGTTTTATGCTCCACAATCTGAATGTACAAACTTGTATCGAATCTCAGATTATGTCGGCTCGAAATTATTGCGGAATACGGACTGTATATGTGCGGCCGCTGCGATTCTTGTGCTCGATGCGGCGTATCCAAGGATTGTAGATGCGGAGTTGCTTGTACGTGGTACCGCGCGACTTAGCAAATTTGGCCCAGTTCATATCGGTGCTGACGGATTCTGTGCGATAATTGTCTCTCGGTGGGTAGAAGTCATTGCCGTCGAGCTGAAAACCGTATTCGCGATAGCGTGGCATAATGACTTTGAAGGCGAGGATGCGAAAGAGGTAGCGTGAGGTCTCTGTGTTGAGATACAGGTCGTGGTAGCTGCTGACGAGCTGCTCTTCGCGGGCATCGGATATGCGTCTGCCTCCAGCGTTGTATGCTGCTGCCGCTAGCGACCATGAGCCTTGTTTGGCTTTACTTTTCTTGAGGTATTGGCAGGCGGCGCGAGTTGCTTTTTCGAGGTTATATCGCTCGTCGATATCTTCTGCTACGACGAGGCCATACTGCTTGCCTGTGGCAGGCATAAACTGCCAAAAGCCGCTCGCCCCTGCTGGAGATTTGACATTACGAAATGCGCTTTCTGCGACGACGAGATATTTAAAGTCATCGGGCACATTTTCCTCGGCTAGGATGCGCTCTATCTCTGGGAAATATCTGGTTGAGTTTTTTAATAGCAGCATCATATTGCTTTGCCAATATGTATTGACAAGGATCTCGCGCTCGAGTCGCTCTAAGACATCGCGATCATCAAGTGGAACGCGCTCTCCTGCAAACTCGAGATAGTCTGGCACCGAAGGCATCGTGATATTGCTTGTTGCCGTTGTTGGATTTTCTTGCTGTTTTTCGGGTGTGTCGGCGGCGAGAGTCGAAACAACTGGCGCGATGGACTCACCGCCTGCATAATATGAAAGAACAATAGCAAAAAGTGCTACAAAAACTAAAACGGCGGCAGTGGTATATTTAATATTCACGAAATCTTTCTATTAAAAAATGAAGCTAATAAATTATTGACGTGGTTTTTTGAAAATCGGCACAGTCGAACAGGGCTCACCGTACATAATATTTTTCGCCATAGGTCTGAGCAAACGCGCAAGCTCTACATAAGCAGAAGCTGGCACTGGCTTATTGCTACAGCCTTTGATCACGATTCGCTTGTCGTGGAGGGCATCGATATCGATTGATTTTTCTAGAATCCTCAGGTAATGTGCAGTGATGTACTCTTTTTGTGTACCGCAAAAAACAAAAGATGCAAACGGCTGTGCTAGTGTCGCGATAAGCATATACGCCCAAGTCGGTATGATTGCATCTGCTGAACAATGGACTGTTAAATTGACATCTTGATATTGCGACCAGTCGTGATCTTTCATGGCAAGTCGAAAATCTTTTTCTCGCAGAATGAGTCCTTGAAAAAGATATTCAGAAATATCTAATTCGACTATAGGCTCTTGCGGAAAATAGTCTTCTAAGTTAATTGTAACGAGACTGCTCTGCGCGACGCGATTGACTAATGGTTGGCTGCTCATATCTTTTCTAACGTCGAAAATGAATAATCAATTCTGCAATTGCAAATAAAAAAACGTCTCATGCGAAAAATCACATGAGACGTTTCTGAATCAGCTCGACTCTTGTCTAGAAGAATTTGTGGCGAGCGTCATCAATATCAGCGGCTTTACGCATTGCATTGTAAAGCAATCCTGACATGCCACCACGAGTTTGTTGTGTCATTGATTTTTTATTGTCAGCAGCATTTGGTGCAGCTGGAGCAGCAGGCAAGTATGTCGGCTTGACAAAGTAGATTCCACTGTTTCCAACGATTGGCTCAGAGATTTCACCTTGCTTTGTACTGAATACTGCTGCAAGGACTTTAGGCTCTGCTCCAAGACCTGGTACAAATGCATTTGGAGCGGCGAATGCTGCCCCTTGTACAGATTGTACGCTCGCTTCATCATACTGAGATGCAATACCTGCAAGCGAATCACGCTTTACTGATGCGAGTTTTTCAGCTTTCTTTTCATTCTTGACAAGCGGCATAACATCATTCTTGACATTTGCAGCTTTGGCAAGTCCTTTTGGACGGATAGACGCTAGACCTGAAACAACAAATTTGTCAGTGTAATAACCAACAGTTGATGCGTACGCATAAACTTCAGGCGCGATATCGCCTACTGAGACATCACCATCTTCTCCGTATGCCCAGCGGACAAGGTCGCGTGATGTTTGACCAGTACCGATACCTTGTACGTTATAATCATTGCGCTCAAATCCAGGTGATGTTTGCACATTCATATTTGCAGCAATAGCAGCTTCGCGGAGTGTCTGATTTGCAGCATATGCATCATCGATAAAATCCTGTGCGAGGTTGCGAATGCTATCCTCAGTTGTTTCGCTTGGTACAATGAGTTTTGAAATATCTGCGAGGCGAACACCTTGGCTTGCTCCTTTTGTGCCAGTAACCTGTACGAGGTGCAAACCAAACTCAGTTAAGACAGTATAGTATTCTCCTTTTTCAGCTTGGAAGAAAATTAAGTCATTGAATGGTTTGACCATACCACCTTGACCTGCGTACCCGAGGTCACCACCAGTAGAGCGAGTACCATCAGTGCCAAGTTGTGCCGCTAGTGTATCAAAAACAGCACGACCAGCTTCCAGCTCAATGATTAAGCTGTCGAGACGAGCCTTTTCTGCAAAGTATGAATTGTTAAATGCTTCTTGACTTGTCTTGTCAAGCGGGCGGAGAATATGACGTGACTTTACACTATCAGCCACTGTACGATAATCCATGACTTTAACAGCCTTGTATGTATTACCATCTATATAAGGGCCAAAGACAGAACCTGCTGACACATCAAACAATGTATCGCGCATTGGGTGACTTCGAAGCTCATCTCTTGTAAAGTATTTTGCATCTGCAGCTCCACCATTTTGAACAGCAAACAAACTGTCATTATCATTTGATCTGAGATCAGCGATCATGCTGCGCACTTCATTGCGAAGCTGCATCGAGTCACGACCTGTTGGGCTCACAGAAAATGTGATGTACTCAACGCTACGAGTCGGTTGTTCATTTGTGAATGCCGCTTTATTTGCATTGATATACGAGCTGATGTCAGCATCAGTCACTTCTATACCAGCATCGTCGATTTGATCAAATGGTACAAGAACATAATCAAAATCGACACGTTGATTTTGATCTTGATACGTTTGCTCAGCCATCCATGTTGGCGTGTAGACAGCTTTCGTGACGAGTGCATCCATCTTAGATTGAAGCGATGTCAATTCGACGAGCTCTTCCTGCTGTCTCCAATATTTGATGTCTTGCGCTTCAAGTGTTTGGCTCTGGATAGCTCCGCGGATACTTTCGAGACGCTGACGATCAAGCTGACGCGTATTTGGATCGCTGAAGCGCTGACGGATGATCGGGCTGATCATATTGTCAGAACCAAATTGCAACTCATTGAGCTCATCATCGCCTACAGCAAGACCAATTTTGGCAGCTTCCTTCTCTACGAGTACTTGCTGCACGTAGTAGTTCCACATGTTTTCGCGATTCGCAAGAAAGTCGCCTTGACCGCCATACAAGTCCTGTGTTTTTTGGTTGAACGCCTGCGCGTCGATTGGCTCACCAGCGATTGTTCCCATCGCATTTGGATTACCAAACAAATTGATATTTGAGTCATTAATCGCAAACATGATGACGAGTGCTACAAGGCCAAAGCCAAGCATTCCCACCAAAATCCACGTATTTTTTCTAATCGTACCTATGAGTGCCATCTGTATCGAGTCTGTGCTTTTACGCCGTGAAATGTTTTAAGTGCTTCATTATCAACGCCTTAAGTAGGTATAATTAAGGCATTTTGTCGCATCTCAAAACGGTGTTGAAAAATTCATGCAAAGGTAAGCGAAAAGCCGACACTTGTCATGCACCCGAGCGCCCTTTTTTCAAGTATTTCTGATAGAAGGTGATCTTTTATTATTTGAGAAATGATGGGCCATCCCTTTGCTCGCTGCGCTCGCTACGGGTCGCTATGCTGCGTGGCTCACTGCTTGCTCGGCCGCTCCTAGAGCTTTGCTCTACGTCGCGTCTAGCCTGCGGCTACCACTTCGCAGCGCTTGTCCAAGCTGCTCGTCATAGGGATAGAAGGCGTTGTCTGAACAGCCTGCGAACAACGTGAGAAGGCTGAGAGTGCCGGATAGCCCGCCGCTGCCAAATGTAATGCAGCAGTAGATGCCTATATTTTTAACATGTATATTTGCTATTCTAAAAGGTGATCGAACTCGACTTTTTTTTATTAAAAAACTTTAATCAATTCTAGAAAAATCAATGGCTAAAATTAGAGTTACAAATCATCCGAGAATAATTTTTCTTGAAATTGCTTTCATGTTAATCTGTGTCTATTTCGGCTATTTTGTATTTTTATTTAAAGGAAATATCCACCAGTATCTACAATCCTTCTCTGGACAATTGATCATATTGACGAGTTGTTGTCTATACATAGTTTTTGTTTTTTATTATTTCATCAAGCACTTCGGGTACATTAAGCTGGAAGGAATCGATTTAGATGAAGTCACCATTAATCACTCCAACCTCAAAACAAGCAGCAAAGTGGTGGATAAAAGTATATGGTGGAATT
Organism: Saprospiraceae bacterium; assembly: GCA_020631455.1. GTDB lineage: Bacteria > Bacteroidota > Bacteroidia > Chitinophagales > Saprospiraceae > JAHDHF01. The sequence continues at coordinate 10,688 of JAHDHF010000012.1, read as the reverse complement.
ATAGTTATGGAGCCCAAGTATTCAAAACAGGTACAGCGTATAAAAAAAACTTATCGAATAAGCTTTGTGTCTGGGTTTTACTGTCCCTCGAATCTGGTGACAATATTTACATATGTAAGCGACTTTATCCTTGGCAAGACATCCCTGAAGGTCTTAATTACAAAGTGGAGATGGAATCATCAGCAAATGATGACGTCGAAAGTGGTCTTTTCTTTTTGACTCAAAATTCATTAAGAAAATTCTACAACAAAGTATATGTACCATAAAAAATGAGGAAATACACAAAGGCATAGGGATAGAAGGCGTTGTCTGAACAGCCTGCGAACAACGTGAGAAGGCTGAGAGTGCCGGATAGCCCGCCGCTCATAACATGAGCGGATGCCCCTAAAAATCATTCTTACTCTTCTTGTGACTGTCGAGCATTGAAGCGATCAAGATAGAGAAACGCTATAAGCAGCGGTACAAGAAAGGCCGCCATACCGACGGCTGTCTCTAGAGTTGTCTCGACGAGCATCGAGCTCACAAACATCAGCGTAATAGCGATCAAGAGTGGATGCTTGTGCCTGATGCCAGTCCAGATAAGTGCAACGATCAAAGCCAGTAGCGCAACGACGCCAAGTGCACCCATCGCCGCAAAGGTGTAGATATACTGATTGTGCGGCAGCAAAACTGGCTGATCTGGATAACGAGCCGCGTAGAGCTTTTTGAGCTCGGGCTTGACATCGCCTGCGCCTACTCCGAGTAGCGGCGAAGATTTGCCAAGCTCAAGTCCGAGACCAAGGCTTACCCAGCGGCGAGCATCGCTGTATTCTGAGATATTGCCTTCGCGATACATTTTGAGATCCCAAAGCGTATAATCAACTTTTTGGCGAACGCTCGGGAGCTGATAGGCAGCCATCGGCGCAAGGGTACAACCAAGAGCTACGATACCAAGCAACACAAATTTGCGATCGACCCAAGCAGTCATCACAGCATAACCAAATAGGCTCACATACAAGGCAAGCAAACCACTGCGCACACTCAAGATATGCAGCCCAACGATCAGGATAATCGTACAAATCCAAACAAGTGTTTTGAGCCATCGCCGCTTCGGAAATGCGCCTTGACGAATCAAATCGACTCCTCCGATTGCCGCAGTCACACAAAGCAGACTAAATCGAATATGACTGATCTTGGGCACAGGCATCGGCTGCCCACGCCGCATCATATCTTGTATCTCGACCATATTGAATGCGTAATTGCCAAGTACAAGACTGATCGAAACAGCCATCACAAACAGGAAGAAAAACCAAATCATGTGCAGCCGCCAAAAGGCGAGTTTGGGCATCGCCGAAAAAGCAAAACCAAGTCCAGCAAGCGGCAACATGATGCGCATTCGCTCAAGCCAGAGCGATGTGTCAGATGACCACAAGCCGCTTATCAAAACAGCCAATAACGGAAATAACAGAGCCACATATTTGCGCTGCGTGAGCCATTCGTTCATGCGAGCCCTCACATCAATACGGAGCAAGGCTGGAATCAACAACGCAAACATGCACACGCTCAACAAAAATTTGCTATACACCAAAGAGACCAATAACACGACCAATGCCCAAAAAGCAATCGTAGCGTGATAGCGGCTCAGCCAAGTGCGCAAAGTATTCATCAAGGATGTTTGGGCAAATCAGTGATGCGCATCTGCACATATTTAATCAAACGACCATCTGCGAGATGCATGCCTTCGTAGTACGTTTTGATGTCGAGCGCAGGATGCGGCAAAGGCTTACTATAAATATTGTCATCGTGATACAGCAAGTCGACAGGTTGCTCAGCAGCAGTTTCGAGCGTATACTCATAGAGCTGCGGCGAATCCGTTTTGAGATGTACAAGACCACCTTCTTGCAGTATCTGATAGTAAATTTTCAAGAATCGCGGTGATGTCAAGCGTTTGCGTGCTTTACTCGGCCGTAGATACGGATCAGGAAATGTAATCCAGATTTGCTCAATCTCTCCAGGCGCAAAAAACAAATCAATCTGTTCAATTCGAGTCCGCAAAAAAGCAGCATTTTTCAAACCTTCGCGCTGAGCGAGTGTCGCGCCCTTCCAGATGCGATTGCCCTTGAGGTCGATACCGATATAATTGCGGTCTGGATCTCGCGCTGCAAGCGCACAGGTATATTCGCCGCCGCCGCAAGCAAGCTCAAGTACAATCGGATTGTCATTGCCAAAATGCTCGCGCCCCCAATTGCCGCGCCGCTCCACGACCGCTCCGAGATGATTGATCTTCGGATCTTGGACATTTAAGTTTTCGTAGACATTCTCAAAAGTCGCAAGCGCCGCAAATTTGAGGAGTTTTTTCTTTGCTGCCATTCGCCTACAAACTTACATCTCACAAGCAGAAAAATGATGTTGATTTGGGCGTCCGCTCCTTCATCAAGATTCAGTCGCGGCGGGCTGATCCAGGGTTTCGCTATTCGCTCATCACTCACTCACGTTCGTGAGCGCTTCGCGCCCCTTACCATCCCTACGCCGAGTCCGTATCCTTCGCTCGATCAGAGTCAGACTCATCTTTTGGTTCGTCATCTTCGCATTCGCTTAGCTCATCCTTGTAGCGAGAGCCAAAGATGGCTTTGCCGAGTTTGCGAAGGCCTTTTGGTGTTTTAATCTGTTCTATTGCAGCTAATTTCTTAAATAAATACGCTGTTTTCTTTGGCATAAAGCATTTTTTTGGGGTTATGCAATGGGAGCCAATTTGTGTGTGCACACAAACAATGACACCAAGGTTATGGCAAATCCATAAAAAGAAATCAAAAAAAAATGCTAAAAGTGTGACCCTTTGATTTTACTCCGTCACAAAAGCACAATTACGAAGTAATAATGCGGTTTAATTGAGCCGCAATCAAGATTGTTTTTTTGGGGTTATGCAGGGTACCGATCGAAAGTGAAAGTATCCTGTTTTTTTTCGTGTATATATCGGATATTGGTTGAAGCTTTGAGCTCCAATTAGAACCAACGAGAAATTATGCGTCCGATATTCTTTTCTGCTTTTCTTTTATTCTGTGTGATCATGACGAGTTGCGTCTCACAGCGCAAGTACGATCGCATCAAACAGTCAGAATCCAGCCTTCAGTCTGATTATTCTGAGTGCAATACAACACTCGAAGCCACGACAGCAGCCAAACTCCAACTCGAAGAAGAACGCGCTCTGCGTGTCAAAGAGCTTGATCAAACAAAAAAAGAACTTGTCGAAATGCAAGCTGCTTATGATCGCCTCGACAAAACGAATCGTGATCTTATGGCACGATACGATCGAATGCTCGAAATGAGCAAGTCTGAAGTCACAAGTGCAACCGATGAAAAAGCAATGCTCCAACGCGAACTCAATGAAAAAGCCATCGAACTCAACAAGCGCGAAGCAGATCTCCTCGCACTCGAAATGTCCGTCAAAGCCAAAGAAGACAACCTCGCACGACTCCAAGCGCAATACGATCAGCAAAGCGGCACAGTCTCTAGCCTCGAAGGTGACCTTGCCGCGCGTGAGCAAAGTGTCAAGCAACTTGAAATGCAAGTGGTCGCTCGCGAAGCTCGGGTCAAAGAACTGGAAGCCGCAATCGCTGCACGTGATCAAAAACTGAATTCACTCCGCGAGCGTGTCAAGTCGGCTTTTGTCGGGATGAATGCAGATGATCTCAATGTCGAGCGCCGCAATGGTCGCGTCTATATCTCCCTGAGTCAAGAGCTGCTTTTTAAGACTGGAAGTAGCTACTTGGACGCCTCTGGTCGCAACGCACTCGTCAAACTCGCTGAAGTACTCAAGCGCAATCCAGATATGACAATCACTGTAGAAGGTCACACTGACTCTGATGGCGATGCAGAAGCAAACTGGAAACTCAGCACTGATCGCTCGCTTGCGATCATTAAAGTACTCGAAGGAAATGGTGTCGACCCGAAGAAACTCATCTCAAGCGGCCGTGGCGAGTATTATCCAATTGCAACCAATGAATCTGCTGCTGGAAAAGCACTCAATCGCCGTACGGAAATCATCCTCACGCCAAATGTTGATGAGGTCCTTGATGTAATCAAGGAGTAAGCAGCCTCTTGGACAAGCGCTGCGAAGTGGTGGCTGCAGCCAGACGCGACGAAGAGTGAAGCTCAAGGAGCGGCCGAGCGATCAGCGAGCCACGTAGCATAGCGACCCAACAGAAAACGCTCGTGAAAATCACGAGCGTTTTCTGTTGGGATGGCCCACAATCTTTTTCAAAATTTATCGGCGACCACTCTTGTTAAAGAGCTCGTCTTTGGTGACGACTTCGACGGTTTTGCCTTGCTCTAGCTTGGTCGAGATTGCTGTGTAGGGCTCGATCACGACGCGCTCGTCTTTCTTGATACCGCTGACGATTTGGATGTTATTCTCGTCTTGGAGGCCGCTCTTGACTTCGCGCTGCACAACTGAGTCGCCTTGTACGACAAAGACGACTTCGAGAAGATCGTCTTCTGGCTCTGCATCTTCTTTTTCGCGAGTAGTCACGGCTTGGATCGGCACAGAAAGGACGTCTTTAACTGTGCGTGTCTTGATCGAAACTGAAGCGGACATCATCGGGCGGAATGGCATCTTGCCTTTGCCCATCAAGCCTTTGTAGCTCTCGGCATCAATGCGGATATTGACAGTGTAATTGGCGACTTGATCATTGCTAACGAGTGCCGCTGCTCCTGCTGCTCCAGTCGAGTTTGAGATTTTTGTCACTGTACCTGTAAACATGCTGTCGAGGTATGCATCGACTTCGATATCGACTTTGTCGCCTACGCTCACGCGCACAATCTCGTTTTCGCTGATGTCGACTTGGACTTCCATGCGCGTCAGATCTGCGATACGAAGCAACTCTGTACCGCCCATCATACCTGTACCGACGACGCGCTCGCCTTGCTTGACATTGAGCATCGAGATGATACCTGATGTCGGCGCATAGACTTCTGTACGCGAGAGGTTTTCGCGGGCTTCGTTGGCTGTGGCTTGTGCACTATTGACATTAAATTGGGCTGCATTTGCGCCTTGGCGTGCTGCTTCGAGGCTGGCTTCTACGCCTTTGATATTTGCTTTGGCTGCTTGGACACTCGACTCAGCTGTGCGGTATGCAACTTCTGCTTGCTCAAGCTCAACGTCAGCTATGACGCCTTCGGCATGGAGCGTGCGGCTGCGCTCATAAGTCACTTTCGCATTGTCAAATTGTGCTTGAACTTGCCCGAGCGATGCTTTGAGTTGTGAGATTTGCGCTTCGACTTGCGCGATCTGCGATTGCGAAGTGGCTGCTTGAGCTTTGCCCGCGCTGACGACTGCATTGGCACGCTCGACAGCACTGACATACGTATCAGGACGAACTTTGAGTAGCAGTTGACCAGCTTTGATACTATCACCCTCAGCTACGAGCAGCTCGACGATCTCACCTGAGACGTCAGAGCTAATTTTAACTTCTGTCTCGGGATAAATCTTGCCGCTTCCATCGACTGTTTCTGTGATCGAGCGGACATCGACGTCTTCTACAGCAACACGAAGGGATTCGCTACCGCCACAGCTGGCGAGCAAAATGCAGCTCCCTAGCGCAAGTCCTACGATATGTTTTATTCCAATTTGCATGATGAATTTGATTCTTTGTGAGGTTTCGATGAGGTTTGTACTTAGAGGCGAATGACTTTCCCTTGGTAGAAATCAAGGATTTTGAGCTTGAAGAGGTAATCGTACTTGCTTGTGATCGCTGAGATGCGAGCGTTGTCCACTTGGTTTTTGAGGCGCGTGTACTCAAGTGTATTGATCATACCAAGTACATAGCGCTTCGAATTGTTTTCAAAAGATGCTTCGAGCGAAGCGACGGTCTTTTGATTAGCGAGATATGTTTTTTCGGCAGCTCGGGCATCTGCGAGAGCGATCATGACTTCAGATTTGAGTTGGTTGAGCAACTGCTCTTCGGCGAGTTCGGCACTGATGACACCGAGCTCTGCTCGCTCGATAGCTGACTGAGTCTGGCCATTATTAAAAATCGGAATCTGTAAAGACAAGCCAAGCGATTGACCAAAGTTGTCTGTGATTTGATCGATGTACGGCGTCTTTTCGAGGATTGGAATGTCTTGCTCAGATCCAAATGTTACTGGCGAGCCGCCTATGAAAACTTCTTGTTCGATGATTGTCGGGACAAACGACGAGACGCGCTGAGCAAGATTTGAATAGTTGGTTTGAAGATTTCCGAAGGCCGTCAAACTCGGATAGCGTTGCGTCTTCGCGATGCCGACACCGATATTCGCCGCCTCTTTGCGTACGCGAGCTGCTTCGATTTCTGGCTGATCTGCCACCGATCTCGCATACAGATCTTCCATGATGTAGCCATTTGTTGTGCCGACGGGAAGTTCTGATGGCGGCTTGGCGATACTCATCTCTTCACTTGGATCGAGATTCATAGAGAGTTTGAGTTGCAAATACGCCATATCAATAGCATTGCTAGCCCCGACGAGCTGCTGCTCGTCGAGCGCAACTTGTGCTTCGATATCGAGTATCGCATTACGCGGCACAGAACCCGCTGCGATCAATTTTTCGGTTTGCTCGACTTGACGAAGCGTTTGCTCGCGTTGTGCGACAGAAGCGTTGTATTGTTCTTCAGCGAGTAGTACGTTGAGATAATTGCGCGCGACCGTCAGCGAAAGATCTTGTATTGCCTGCTGCTTATCGTACTCAGCAGCCATGACATTCATCTTACTTTGCTTGATCGACTTATTGATTCGGCCGCCATTGTATACGAGTGCGCCAGCTTGTAATCCAAACGTGTTTGCTTGTACTTGCTGCGACTGAAATGAGTTGGTCGTCGGGTCGATCGTCCGACCAAAATTGATCGAATAACTGCCAGAAGCATTGACGCTCGGATAGCGCGAGAGCTTGGCCTGCCGCTCAGTGAGTTTTTGCTGATCGACAGAGATATCTGACTGCTGCACAAGCAAGCTATTCTGCTGAGCATAGACGATACACTCTTCAAGCGTCCAGAGTTTTCCTTGAGATTGAGCACTCGACATCAGCGCCAAACTCAATATCACTGCTATCATCACACCCGCTCCTCGAGCCAATTTTGCCTGTACCATAATCCTAACAACGCATTTATGGCTGCCAAGTTGAGACAGATTTTACATCTTGATGATCTATTTCTATCAATGCTCGATTTCTTTGGACAAAGCGTCATCACAATGTCTTGGGCGATGATCGTTCTGAACAAGAGTTTTATGGGCCATCCCTGCATTCGCTTCGCTCATTTCGGGTCGCTATGTTTCGCAGCTCACTGTTAGTTCGGCCTCAGCAAAGCTGAGTCTAGCCTTTCCTCCTGAGAAGTCGGGACGGCTACTGCTGCACAGCGCTTGTCCGAGTCGATTATTAAGCTGCAACAAATGGTAATTATTTTCGTAATTCACTTTATACAACCTCGCACATATAAACAAAACAACATTTACGATTTATTACGTGAGTTTTTTTTATATTTGTTGTAGACCGTTAAAACCCAACCCATCATGAAAAAGTATCTACTCATCTCTCTATCATTTCTATTCTCTCTCTCAATACTCTCAGCCCAAATACAGCTCGGACAGGACATAGACGGAGAGAATCCGGGGGATCTAAGTGGTTCTTCTGTAAGTTTAAATGAGGACGGAAGTGTCGTAGCTATTGGGGCACCAGAAAATGATGGAAGTGGCTCTCTTTCTGGTCATGTTCGTGTTTATGAGTGGGATGGAGTTGCATGGATTCAACGCGGTCAAGATATTGATGGTGAAGCAATAGGAGATGAAAGTGGTTCATCAGTAAGTATTAGCTCCGATGGGAACACAGTCGCTATCGGTTCTCCTTGGAACGAAGGTAATGGATATAGAGCTGGTCACGTCAGAGTATATTCTTGGGATGGAGTTAATTGGATTCAGCGTGGGCTAGATATCGATGGGGAAGCAACAGAAGATAAGAGTGGAGTGGCAAGTCTTAGTGCTGATGGAAACACCGTAGCTATCGGTGCTCTTTGGAACGATGGAAATGGAAATAATTCCGGCCATGTGCGAATCTACGCTTGGGATGGAGTTAATTGGATTCAGCGTGGGTTAGATATTGATGGGGAAGCAATAGACGATCAAAGTGGCCGATCTGTAAGCTTAAGCGACGACGGGAACGTAGTAGCTATTGGTGCTGCTTGGAACGATGGAAACGGATTAAAAACTGGTCACGTCAGAGTATATACTTGGAACGGAGTTAGTTGGATGCAGAGAGGGTTAGATATCGACGGAGATGTTATACATGATAATAGTGGCTGGTCCGTGAGCTTAAATGGTAACGGGAACACTGTTGCAGTTGGAGCTCCCAGAAATTTTGGTTATGTAGCAATCTACGCTTGGGACGGAGTTAATTGGGCACAACGTGGGCTAGATATCGATGGGGAAGCAACATCGGATAAAAGTGCTGAATCTATAAGTTTAAGTGCGGATGGAAACACTTTAGTTGTCGGTGCTCGAAACAACGATGGAAATGGGGTTAATTCTGGTCATGCTCGTATCTACAGATGGGATGGCAACTCTTGGATTCAGCTTGGGCAAGATATTGATGGTGAAGGAGCAGGCGATCAAAGTGGCTTCTCAGTAAGCATAAGCGCTGATGGGGATATTGTTGCTGTCGGTGCTGTATACAATGATAATAGTTTATTAAACGCGGGTCATGTAAGAGTTTTCAAACTGAAAGGTGTATACGGAGTATTGTATAATGATCTCAATCAAAACTGCGCGTCTGATATAAATGAATTTGGCATTTCAAATCGAAAAGCTATCATTCAGCCTGGAAACATCATTGTCGAAACTACATCTACGGGTTCATGGTATGTTGATTCTTTAGCAGCTGGTACGTACACAATCACTATAGACACTTCAGGTACTTGGACGACAAATTGCCCAATTACGCAGTCATTTGTTGTAACTAATCCAGACTCATTAACTGCAGCTCCTTCATTTGGCTTGTATTCGTTGTATCCATGTGCTGAGCCAGATGTGAGTATCAATATGCCGTTTATGCGGCCGTGTTTTAGTAATCAAACAGTCTATGTACAAGCCTGCAATACAAACAACGGTACAGGCGCACTGAATAGCGCGTATGTAATCGTTGAGCTCGACACGATGATTTCCATCGACAACTCAAGTCTGCCATATATCGATATCGGTAATAGTATGTATCAAGTTGATGTCGGGACACTTAATCCTGGACAGTGCGTAAACTTTCAATTTAGTACAACATTGAGCTGCAACGCTCAGCTCGGGCAAGGGCTTTGTATGCAAGCTGACCTTTATCCAGTGCCTGATTGTGTGCTTGATTCTATCCCAAATCCTTTGCCACCGTTTATGTCATCTTGTGATGGCGAATGGGATAAATCGAGCCTAAGTGTTAAAAGCTATTGTCAAGGAGACACGGCAGTTTTTGAAGTAACTAATACAGGAGATCTTGGTGATGGAGATATGACTTGTTACAGTCCAGTCATCGTTTATGTCGATGGCAATTTCTTTTTACTTGACTCTGTGATGCTACTTGGTCAAGAAACGGTGATTTTCTCATTCCCAAGTCAAGGAGAGTCTTGGCATCTACAAGTCGATCAGCATCCTAATCATCCAGGTAATTCAAATCCAAATGGAACGGTCGAAAATTGTGGTACAGCAACAAGCAATTCGTTGATCAATAATTTTGCTCACGATGATGCCGATCCAATTCGTGATATCTATTGTGATGTCGTCACAGGCAGTTATGATCCAAATGATAAAACTGGATTTCCACTCGGTATTTCAAATGATAATTTAATCCTTCCGGGGCAGCAGCTCGAATACAGGATTCGATTCCAAAATACTGGTACGGATACTGCGTTTACAGTTGTGATCAGAGATACGCTCTCGACAGACTTTGATATCTTTTCTGTGCAGCCAGGTGTGTCGAGCCATGACTACGAGTTTCGTATTTATGGGCCGCGAGTCTTAGAGTGGACCTTTAATAACATATTGCTCCCAGATAGTACAACCAACGAGCCTGCAAGTAATGGATTCTGTGTCTTTAAAGTCGATCAAGTTCCTGGACTCCCTAACGGAACAGAGCTTAATAACAGTGCTGCTATCTATTTTGATTTTAATGCTCCGATCATCACAAACACAAGTATGCATACAGTAGATGATATGGTCAATGTCATTACAAGCATAGAAAGTTTTTCGACAAGCAGCCATGACTTCAGTTTGTACCCAAATCCAAATGATGGTGTGTTTACTATTGATTTAGGCGATACATATCAAAATATCCAAATCGAGACATTTAATGTAATGGGGCAGCAAGTCAACTCACAGAAATATCAAAACCTTCAATCAACGACGTACTCAATAGAGCAACCATCAGGAGTTTACTTTATTCGAATTACGTCAGCTGAGGGTGAATACGCGGTCTTTAGAGTAGTTAAACAATAAACGATTTCATAAACGTTGCGGCTCGGCATAGGGATAGGAGCAGCGCCCGAAGGGCGGATTCCATACAAGAGAGCCATACAAGTCGTGTGGCTCTCTTGTATGGAAGCTAGGCTACCGTACTGCGCATAGCCCGCCGCTGCGCAGCAGCGGATGCCCCAAATTATTTTTTGAGTATTTTCACGAATACAATCTGAATTGCTTATGCGTTTTTTGAC
>JAHDHF010000313.1 GCA_020631455.1 Saprospiraceae bacterium | reverse complement strand
ATTCGGCCGCTTCGCGTCTACTCCCTACGGTCGTACCACTTCGCAGCGCTTGTCCGAGTAGGTAGATCTTTGCTACAGATTTTGTCATGGCGGACAATGCAAAGCATTTATCCGCGATCTCTCACACTACAATTATGAACGCATTATGAAGTAGACATGTGTGGGATCGCGTGTCAAGCACGCGGTGACAAAGTTATATAAAGAGATCTCAGCGGCTGAGGGATCGGAGCAGCACGAGCTTGCGAGTGGATTTCTGTTTTTTTAGCTTGGGGCTTAAGCCCCAAGCTAAAAAAAAGAAAGCTAGGCTACCGTACTGCGAAGAGCCCGACCACGACGGCAGGAGTGGGCAGCCCCAAATTAGTTGTGAAAAATGTAGTGCTAGTATCGTGTTGATAGTCAATACTTTGAGAATTAATCCATAAATTAGAATACGCCTACTAGAAAATATATTTTGCCAAATCAATAAAATGAGCGTATATTTGCATTTGTAAGGTTGTCTACAAATATCTAATGCAAATAGCAGAACTTATACAATCAATGAAATACGGGCCGTACTTAAGTGCGGCTCAAAGCGGCAATGCTGTGTACCTGAAGGGTAATCTCTTTGACGAGACACTGCAGCTTGATCTGTCAAATGCAAGCTATGTACAAGTCGGTGAAGCAGAACGGAAATATCTTCTAGTAGAGGACGACATTTTGCTTGCTGCAAAAGGTTTTCGAAATTTTGCATGGAAGTACTCGCGTGACAAGGGCTTGTGCATCGCTTCTTCTCTTTTTTATGTCATGAAGCTCAAGTCAGATATTGTCCTCCCTGATTACTTTGTTATGGCGATGAATTCGCCTCGTGTGCAGCATAAGCTCAAGCTCATCGGACTGGGTGCGACAATACCATCTCTACCGCGCAAAGAAGTATTGAGAATTGATCTGTCCATACCGCCTATCCAAAAACAGCTGCAAGCTGTAGCGATACGCAATCTCATCAATGAGCAAATACGCCTCGAGCAAGAAATACTCGAAAAGAAAATCCAAATCAAAAATGG
>JAHDHF010000312.1 GCA_020631455.1 Saprospiraceae bacterium | reverse complement strand
CTGGCAAGATCAAACGAATGGAAGAGACTATTTCGCTATTAGAGAAAATGGTGAGCGAGTCGATGAAAGAATGATGGACTGCAAAAACCCAAAATTTATATTTACAACACAAGCGCCTATATCTATAAACGGCAAGAATGTAGGGACTTTGACGATGGATCAAGACCCAGATCAGAACAACGCGATAGTCAGATTTGACATTTCCCCCTTTGAAGGCGCACTTTCTAGAGAGGAGCGCAACATGGTTAACTGGTGCAACATGTCGGCCGAAAACAGCAGGCTAAAAAGAGAAAACGAGCGCATGAAAAAAGACCTGCATGCTCACAAGGAGGAGTCTGAATTTTCAAAATTGAATTCCGAGTCTTGGAAGTTTAGGCACCAAGGTTTGACAAATGAGATAGAAGAGCTAAAGGTCAAAGCGGAGTCTTTGCGCGTTGACAACGACATGCTGTCGGCTCTCAAAAATAGTTTTGCAAACGAAAACGATGCGCTAAAAGAAGAGCTGGAAGTGACGAAAGAGCACCTGCGCGAATACAAGAATGTTGTTAGCGAACTGAAATATGACAGCAAAGAGCATTTCTTTGTTATAGAACATTTGGACGATGTGTGGAAAGCTCAAAATAGAGAAAAGAACTGATGAACAAACCAAGACAACACAACTGAAACAAGAAAAAGAAAGCAGGCGGTCAGCCAGCTAAACCAACGACACCTAATAAGGTGACAAAAAAACCAGTCAGCCCTACCAAGCGAGTTCGGCCGGTTAGACGACGATGAATGAAACAACACTAGCAATTATCGCAATCTCGATGATGACAGGAGTTTTAATAGGCATGGCACTTGCTGCTTTAGAAGCACGAGTAAAGGCGAATAGGTTAAAACGAGAAATCTTTCAACTTCGGAACGATTTGCAAAAAGCGCAGCAAGAAGCGCAAAGGAGACGGTGATCATTGGAACAAATTGTACTGACGACACTAGCCGCCTATTTGACAACGCTCTACGCGGTTGATGATACGTTAAGCGGACCGCTTGACAGCTTGGATCTT
>JAHDHF010000133.1 GCA_020631455.1 Saprospiraceae bacterium | reverse complement strand
TAGCCCGACCTGAAGTGAGCACAGCGAACGAAGGGCAGCCCCAAAAAATACATAATTCAAGCAATCAAAGTATCTTGGGCGTTTAGATGAGTCTATAGATATGAGCAAACCGCGCCCCGATTTTAGTCAAATAGAATACAATTCAATAGAAGCAGAAAACAGCTCGATTGAGATTGAGGCTGTGCGCGAGACTCCAGAAAAAATTGAGATTAAATCTCAATACCAAGCATCCGACCTCGATGCGTTAAAACATATTCAATATGTAGCGGGATTGCCGCCCTATGTGCGCGGGCCATACTCGTCTATGTACACAGGCCGCCCTTGGACGATTCGTCAATATGCTGGATTTAGTACGGCAGAAGAGAGCAATGCCTTTTATCGTCGCAATCTGGCTGCTGGACAAAAAGGTCTTTCTGTAGCCTTTGACCTTGCTACGCATCGTGGCTATGATAGCGATCATGAGCGCGTAAGCGGAGATGTCGGCAAAGCAGGAGTCGCCATCGACTCTGTCGAGGATATGAAGATCTTGTTTGATCAAATCCCGCTTGATAAAATGTCGGTCTCGATGACGATGAATGGTGCTGTCATCCCAATTATGGCATTTTATATCGTAGCAGCCGAGGAGCAGGGCGTCGATCAAAAACTCTTGAGCGGGACGATCCAAAATGATATTCTCAAGGAGTTTATGGTGCGCAATACATACATCTATCCGCCAGCTCCGAGTATGCGAATCATAGCAGACATTTTTGGCTATACGAGTCGGAATATGCCAAAGTTTAATAGCATCAGTATCAGCGGCTATCACATGCAAGAGGCTGGGGCAACTGCTGATATTGAACTTGCATACACTCTTGCCGATGGTATTGAGTATATCCGCTCAGGTCTGAAGGCAGGCCTTGAGATTGATGCCTTCGCGCCACGTTTGTCTTTTTTTTGGGCGATTGGTATGAATCCATTTATGGAAATAGCAAAGCTGCGCGCAGGTCGTTTGCTTTGGGCTGCCATTGTCAAGGATTTTGGAGCTACAAATCCGAAATCCCTTGCTTTGCGTACGCATTGTCAGACGAGTGGATGGAGCTTGACTGAGCAAGATCCATTCAATAATATCGCTCGGACTTGTATCGAAGCCTTTGCTGCGACGATGGGCGGCACACAATCATTACATACGAATTCGCTCGATGAGGCAATTGCTTTACCGACTGATTTTAGTGCTGCCATAGCGCGTGATACGCAGAAGTTTTTGCAGCAGGAGAGCGGCATCACTCAAGCGATTGATCCTTTTGGTGGAAGCTATTATGTTGAGCAACTCACTAAGCAGCTTGTAGATCGCGCAAAAGCACTTATCAACGAAGTCGAAGAACTCGGCGGTATGGCAAAAGCCATCGAAAATGGTCTGCCAAAACTCCGAATCGAAGAGGCGGCTGCTCGTAAGCAAGCGCGAATTGACTCTGGAGCGGATAAGATTATAGGAGTAAATCTCTTTCAGACTCAAGAGGAGCAAGATCTCGAAATACTCGACATTGATAATACCGCTGTTCGGGATTCGCAGATCAAACGTCTTGAATCGATAAAATCAAGTCGTGACGAAGCAGCGGTGCAAGCTGCTCTTGCTGCCATCACCGAAGGCGCGCGAGGCGACGCCAATCTCTTGGCATTGGCAGTTGAGGCGGCGCGCTTGCGTGCTACTTTAGGAGAGATCAGCGATGCGATGGAAGTTGTCTTTGATCGATATAAAGCAGATACGCGTACAGTAAGCGGTGTGTATGCAAAAGAAATCAGCAATGATATGAGCTATCAAAAAGCACTACAACTGAGTAATGTCTTTGCGGAGATGGCAGGACGCAGACCGCGTATCATGGTTGCCAAGCTTGGGCAAGATGGTCATGATCGTGGAGCTAAAGTCATCGCGACGAGTTTTGCTGATCTTGGTTTTGATGTCGATGTCGGGCCGCTCTTCCAGACTCCTGCCGAAGCAGCCAAGCAAGCTGCTGAAAATGATGTACACATACTTGGGATTTCATCGCTCGCAGCTGGGCACAAAACGCTTGTCCCAGAAGTCATCGCCGAACTTGCTAAACTTGGTCGCTCAGATATTCAAGTCGTCGTGGGCGGTGTCATACCACGCCAAGATTATAATGTTCTCTTCGAAGAGGGAGTAATGGGCATATTCGGCCCAGGTACAGTCATCGCTGAAGCTGCTGCCGAGATATTGACGATTTTGATAGGAGAGGAAGACTAGAGTATTTATAAAAAACGCTTTTTGTTCATTTAACTCAAGTCATCAAAATCAGATTACTATAATGTCACGTAAATTTTAGCTTGAAGTTGTTTTTCTTATTGATTTTTGATTCAATTGTGAGTTAGAACATTCACAAAAATAGTTTTTTTCTATTTTTCTGAGATTGCATTCATATTTTTTTTCATGCAATTTTATGGAATTCGAGGTGCAGTGGTGTCTTGGATGTATAATAATCGTGCAAACGTGCATGTAACCCCACAACCTACCCAAGCAGTTTTATTTTATTTAACCCCATTTAATTATGAAACCGCTCTTTACACTTTTCATCATGTGCTCATTTTTGATGAGCTTTGCATTCTCGAGTTTTGCCCAAGGCTCTGAAGTCTACAAGCACACAACGACTGCTGCTAATGTATCCAACAATTGGACAAATCTTGATAATCCAGCTTCCAATGGAAACACATCTGCTATTGTTATAGTAGAGCATGATTTCAGCAATACTTTCTTTACTTACGCCGATTCTACCTTCGGTGTTTGGTATTCTGCTAATCCCGGCTGGGCGATCTTTTGCGAAGATAATTTATTAGACATGCGAGATAACTTAGAATTTAATGTCTTAGTGGCTGGCAATGATGTAACTGCATTCACTCATATAGCTGATGCTGCTTCAAATGATTTCAATGTTTCGTATATAGATCATCCAGACTTGAATGGAAATCCGAGTGCTATTTTCTTTTTTACGAATAACTATCAACCAAACACTACTTACAATGATAATGTAATGGGGGTCTGGTATAATACTACTAATTCAAGGTGGTCCGTTTATAATGAAGATCAATCAAGTATGGTTGAAAATTCATCATACAATATAGTGATACCAGGCTCTGGCGTGACAGCATTTAAGCATACTTCAGATGCAGCAAATATTTCAAATAATTGGACAACGCTCGATCATCCAGATTTAAATAGCAATCCTGATGCACTTGTCTTTGTTGAGCATGATTGGACTAATACAAATACATACACAACAAATCGAGTGGGTGTTTGGTATGACGGTGCAAGATGGAATATATACAACGAGAATATAAGTTCTTTTGCAACAAATCTTGAGTATAATGTCATGGTCTATGCAAATCCAGTCTCTGGTATTCAATCTGCTCAAGTAGATAATAGCAGCCTTTCAGTCATTCCGACTTTAGCAGAAGCGAATTCTTCAATTCAGATAAATCTTCTGCACGAAGAGCGCGGGATGATGGATCTCAGAATAATGAATATGCTTGGTCAAACGGTCTATACTCAGAAAGTCGAGAAAAATACTGAGCAGCTGGACATGACGGTTAATCTACCACCATTAGTAACAGGAACGTATTCACTTCAAATTGGTAATGCTCAATTAAGTGCAACTCAAAAACTGATTATTAAGTAAGATTGGTTAGGTTTTATTTGAGAATGATCTCAAATAAATTGTGTTTAGACTAGGGAGTAAATCATTTGATTTACTCCCTTATTTTTTCTATGTTTCTCTGGACAAGCGCTGCGGAGTGGTGGCGTCCCGACTTCTCAGGAGGGAAGCCAGACGCCGAAATGAAATGTAGGCGGCCGAACGAATAGTGAGCCATGAAGCATAGCGACCTTTTTCTATTTATTTTTTTGAATTAAAAAAAATAAATAGAAAAAGGATGGCTCATAAAAAATAATCTAGAATGTATAATCAGCTCGTAGAGTCAGATTAAGTGGTGCTTCGAGCTTGGCTGGTCTGACAGTATATTCTGCATTAAATAAATTCTTTGCAATAATGGCCAAAGATGCTTGATCGCTCATCTCATAGGCGAGACGAGCATTAAACACGAGATAGCCTGCATCATGCTCGCGTCTGAAATCTGCTACACCTGGAATAAGGAATTCAATAGCTGAATCAATGGCTTCGATCTGACTTGCATAATTAGCAGAAACGCCGAGTCGCATTTTTTGATACGTTGCTTCGCCATCGAATTTAAATGTATGACGTGAACGATATTTTAATACATTAAAATCTGCGCTGCTTAAATCATTTATACGATCTGTAAATTCTTTATAGCTTGGATTAATGTAGGTATAGCCGCTCAAGACTCGTAAATCAACTCCTGCAATTGAACCTTGACCAACGACTGTTAATTCAAGTCCTTGAATTTCAGTATCGCCTACATTTTGTGATTGATAATACAATCCATTATCAGCATTAAACGTAAATTCAATCATATTGGAATATTCCGTCCAAAAGCCAGCAATGTCGATATATCCCTGCCATTCGCTAATTTTAAATCCTTGCTTAATACCAAGCTCGCCGCTCCAGCCTGTTTCAGATTCGAGGAGCGGATTAGGGCGCACAGAAATGATACTCACATTTGTAAAAACAAATTGCTCGGCAATACTTGGGTAGCGATAACCTTGTCCCCAAGACGCGCGCATATACGTACCTTTCAATAATTCGTAATTTAATCCAACTCGAAAAACTGGCTTAGCTTCTTGTTTGCGAGGCGACGCGTTCAGCATTTTTGTACCGTCGGCAAAATTTGGATCAATAATACTATCAGGACTTATCAGTGTATTGAGTTCGTAGCGTGCGCCGCCACTAATTGTGAGTTTATTAAAGAGTCGTTTATCCAATTGTGCAAAAGCAGCCATATTGTATTGACCGTATTCAGCATTTCCGAATGTTTCGGTATTTGTTTTTGTGTAATTCCCCGTTGCGCCCGCTACGAGATCAAAGCCGCCAAATTCTTCAAATGATCTCGAAAATTGATAATCACCTAAAATAAAATCAGAGCGTGAGCGTCGGTTGCCTGTTTGATCATTATTTATAAAATAGTAACGAGATAAGAACTGATGACGATTTCCTTTTGTATCAAAATACGTGATCGAAGGATCAATGGTCAATCGCATAAAATCAATCTCGGAGTCAGAACCAGCAAAAGGCAAATACGCGCCTTCTTTTTCATTTTGCCAAAAGAATTGCTCACCGATTTTACCAATATTAAATCCTGTATTTAATCCAATAGAAAGTTGATTGGTAATATCATGTTTGAGCTTCGCGCCGAGGCGAGCACTTCTATTAAATACTGCAGCTTGCGGATCATCGGCATAGAGCACACGTCCGCTGAATACTGCATTTGTTTGATTGAATTTTTGAGCGTGGCTGATGCTCATTCCCGTTTGTACAGGGCCAGCATTTTCCCAATGCGCTTGTTCAGCTTTGCGTGGCTTTAAAAAGAAACGATTAAAACCAGATATATGCGTCTCAGGCTGATCGGTCGCATAGGCGGTTTGGATATTAATAATGCCATTTAAAGCAGAGCTGCCATAAAGCGCCGAAGATGCGCCTTTGACGACCTCGATGCGCTCTACTGACTCGACTGGAATATCATCCCAATTGACAGATCCAGCATCAGCTTTGAGCGCTGGCAGTCCATCGACGAGCATCAAGACTCGCGAGCCGCTACCACGTGCAAAACCAGCTCCTCCACGGATATTCGCTTGGCCGTCGAGGATATTGACACCAGGTACTTTGTCGATCGCCTCATCTACGCGGATCGTGTTTGTATTATTGACAAGCTCGGATTTGAGGACATCCATTGAGACTGTCACTTCACCAAGCGGCTTCTCAAATCGGCTGCTCGTTACCGTCGCCTCTTGCAGCATATTATCAAGCAGACTCAATGTAAAATTGAGCTCAAGTTGCTGATTTTCAGAGAGCGTAATCGTTTGCATAGCAGTTTCGTAGCCTACGTAGCTCACAGTAAGTTCATGCTCACCCGCGGCTAGATCGAGCGTATATTTTCCCTCGAGATCAGTTGAAGCACCCATTGTACCGACTGCAACTGTCGCAAAGGAAAGCGGCTCGCCAGACTCATCAGAAACAATACCTGAGACCGACGATTGCGAGTACAAGTTTGCACACAACAAGCTCATAAACGCTAGAATAAAACAACGCATCAGATTGGGGTTTGATGAGCGACCAAGTTGCAGCAATTAAATCAACTATGCAAACAAGGTGATTTATGTGGGCTGCCCTCCACTTCGACAGCGCTCAGTGTCGGTCGGGCTATTCGGCAGCTCGCTGTTCGCTCGGCCTCAGCAAAGCTGAGTCTGCTACGCACTGCCTACTATCCCTCAGCC
>JAHDHF010000311.1 GCA_020631455.1 Saprospiraceae bacterium | reverse complement strand
AGGAGTTTAAGGGCATTAAAAAAGTCAAAATCAATATGGAAACTGGAATTTTCACTTTCCAATATCCAACTGAGAAAATGCTTTCCGTAGAAAAGGCAAAAGATCAAGTTGACGCTGCTGGCTACACGCCGATATATGTCAAAGTGACTCGTGCTGATGGTACAAAAGAAAGTTTTGACCTCAATGACGAAAAACCAGTTGTCGAAATCAACGAAAAAACAGTCGTCGATATGTCTGTCGAGGTTAATGGCAATTGCGGCATGTGCAAGTCTCGTATCGAGCGAGCTGCGACCTTTGTAGCAGGTGTCACAAAAGCAGACTGGAATCGCGATGAGCATATCCTCAATGTTTCATTTGATGCGAGCAAAACAAGTCTCAAAGACATCGAAGAAGCTATCGCTAAAGCTGGCTACGATACTGAGAATGTCAAAGCAGCAGATGAAGATTATGCCAAACTTCCAGGCTGTTGTCAATACGATAGAGACTAAGACACCAGATATGAGAATAACTATTTTTCTAGGAATCGCTGCGAGTATGATTGCTTTTTTGAGCGCATGCTCGCAGCAGCCTTCCTTGCAAGTTGAATTTGTAGAGGCGATTGAGCTCGACAGTATTGCACCTATTGGGCTCGCTACTGACGAAGCCTCTCTGTGGATTAGTGATGGTGATAATAATCGTGTTGTACAAGTCAATGCTTTTGGTAAGCCAATAAAATTCATTAATGATATTGAGCGACCTATGCACCTTGATATCCAAGCAAACACCATGTACATTCCTGCTTATGGAGGCGACATTATTCACACAATTTCCAATTCGAAAATGAGTGAATTAAAAGTCGATATCGAACTCGACGCTCCAGCAGGCATTTCAGTCAATAATGGAATGGTTGCAATTGCCGATTTTTATAATCATCAAATAGCATTACAAAAAGATGGTACTTGGAGTACAATAGGCAAAAAAGGAAAAGGCAAAGGTGAACTCGATTATCCAACAGATGTGCAAATCATTGGTGACCGTATTTTTGTAGCAGACGCATACAATAATCGAA
>JAHDHF010000132.1:4285-6454 GCA_020631455.1 Saprospiraceae bacterium | reverse complement strand
TTGCAGCAGCTTCTGCAGCGGCATCTTGAGCTGCCCAACCACAGGTTCCAGGATAGTTTATTGGATCCCAAGATCCAATGAAGATCATTTCACCTTGACCATAATGAACACTGGCCAAAGAGAAACAGAAAAGAAATGAGAGTATATATTTCATCATGAGTCACGATTTTAGAAAGTAAATATCAGTTGAGGGCGAAAAGATAAGTCCATGGGAAAATACTGCCTTAACAGAAGAGCTCATAAGAAAACAGTACTTTGAGCTTACAATTACAATTTTTTAAGTGCTTTCAACTCATAATCAATTGATTTTCAATATTTTTAATGTCAAACAAAGTCACCAAAACAAATAGATAAGTGCACATGAAAAGACTATTTGAATTGGTGTCAGGCTTATCTGAAGCGGAAAAAGCTGCATTTCGAGCGTCGTTTTCACGTCACGATGCTGCTCAAAAAATCATGTTTAACTCTATCGCAAAGACTCCTTATCCAAGTGATGAATATTTAGCCAAAGCACTACACCCTTACAATATCAAAAAAAGCTCTGTAGGCCCAATCAAAACAAGACTCTACAAAGCATTGCTCCGCTTCGCCACTCAAGGCAATGAAGAGCAGCGCATAGACATTGAGATGAACATGATATTAGGTGAAATAGAATACCTCTATTCAAAAGCAATGATGTCTGCGGCCGAAAACAGAATGAAATATGCCCTTCAAAAGAGTCAAAACATAGAAAGTCTTGAATACCAACTCCTCATCAAAAACAAACAACGACGCATCTTCGGAGCACAACTCAAACCAACTCAACTCCAACTCCTCATAGAAGAACTTGCACATCTCTCAAATGCTCAACGAGAAGAATCTGACTATCATGTTTTGTATTCGCAAATGAAAGACATCCGGCAGAAATCTATTCGGAGTCGCTCAGGAGTAGACCTTGAATACAATCAGCTGCTCACCCATGATTTATTATTGCAAAATCATCAAGCCAAAAGTTGGATTGGCAAAATTCGTAAAATTCAAATTCAAGCACTCGTAGCCTATTGTAGGCACGACACACATCAAGAATGGCTCCTCATGGAAGAAGCTGTTCTGTTGTTTGACAATCGTATTGAACTTCAAAAATACTATCTCCTTGATTACATCGCCATTTTTCATCGCCTTCTAGTCCTTTCTAAAACCGAGCGGCCAGATCAATATCAGTATTTGCTCGATCAATTTATCGAAATACCGCAGCTTTTCAGCAAGCGAAAATCAAAACCCATACAACACTATGTTGATTCTCTCGCTCAAAGCACCGAGATGGTTCGACTCATCGACACGCAGCAAACAACACTAGCATTTTCGCTACATGTTCAACAAGACAAATCACTACAACCTCCTCCAAACGTAAAACCAGAAATGCACATTAATTATTGGTACAAATGTGCATACATCTGTCTGCTCGAAAATAAACTTGGACGAGCACATCAATTTTGCAACGCAATTCTTAAATATTACGACGGTAATATTCGGTCAGACATTTATGGCTATACTTTACTATTACAAATAATTCTTCATAGCGAAGCAGAAACAAACAGCATTATTGGACATCTTTCTCAAGCAGCAAGACGTTTTCTTGTTAAACATAAATTACTTTTCGAAGCAGAAAAATGGATCCTCAAAATACTCAAAAATGCACATAAAATTTCTTCTCCTCAGCACAAGAAAGAATACTATGAACAGCAACGACATGTTCTCAACGAAATCATGAATGACCCCTTACAGAAATTATCTCTCGCATATTTTAATAGTCAAAAATGGATTGACAAAAAAATACATCAACTTCAAGATAACAAGGAGCTGCCCACTCGCTAAACGCTCGCGGTCGGGCTATCCTCCTGAGAATTCGGGATTCGGCAGCTCGCCTTTCGCTCGGCTCCCGACACGCTTCGCTATCGGGACCTGCTGCGCACTGCCTACTATCCCTCAGCCAAACACAAATTCAATTAAAAATACTTACAGAGAAATACTTTCTCGGACAAGCGCTGTGAAGTGGTGCGAACAAAGTGAGCAGACGCGAAATAAAATGGAGCGGCCGAGCGATCAGCGAGCCACGAAGCATAGCGACCGTGACGAGTACAACGAGGAGCGGATGGCCCATAAAAAAAGCCCCTCATCACATATGTGACG
>JAHDHF010000132.1:0-4275 GCA_020631455.1 Saprospiraceae bacterium | reverse complement strand
CACGAAACGACCGTTATTGTTTTCTAGTGAAATTTCACTAGAAAACAATAACGGATGGCCCATACTTTCTATTGAATTATACATCTTGAATACTATCAAACAAACCGCCTTCTTTGGGCTTGAATTTATCGAGCGTATGGATGCGAGCAGCCTGCCGCGCGATGATTACACGCGCGAGTGAAAGCGAAGGCGTCTCTGTGTCAAGTGCTTGATAAACAAGCCGCTCGTCGCAGTCAAGCCGATAACAAATATGCATTAAATATTTCGGCTGGCGGCTTAATAAGCGCTCAATTTGCGGCGCAAGAATATGCGCTAATGATTCTGCATCATAAATACAATCGTCTGTAGTATTTAATTCAAATGCTTCGCTGATCCGCGATGTCAATTGTTTATTATTGTCCATTTTTGGCAGCTTGTGCAAGGCGTTGATATTCGGCAGCTTGTTGGGCTTGACCAGTTGCGGCATAAGCGGTCGCCATATTATCATACAAGGAGCTACGGGCTGATTCTGACTCACCAGCCGCACGTGAGGCTGCGAGTGCATTATTAAAATATGTAAACGCCGTCGCATAATCTTGTTGCATACTTTTGACGATGCCCATCATACGCATTGACTCAATGTCGTTCGACCGCAAGGCTAAGGCATTTTGCAAATAATTCTCTGCTTTTTGTATTTCATTTCGCTGCCCGTAGTATTGACCAGCTTCGCGCATTGCAAAGATTTTATTATTAATTGCGTCTTGAAAATTATTCTTGTAGACAAGTGCTTGATCGTAAGATTGGATTGCTTCTTCATAGCGATTGGTTAGCGTCAATCCATTTCCTCGTAGCAGCCAAGCATTCGCATATGATGGATAGACTTCTATCGCGCGATCAGCATAAACGATAATACTATCGGCTAGGCGTTTTTGCTCAATTAGATCTGTTTGAGCGGTCGCCATTTGACTATATTCACCTGCGACTGCATTGCAAAGTTTTGCGCTATTGCTAGAGATTTTCACATCAGTTAAAAACAATGTTTTATTATTTTTCCATGCAGTATTTCGCCAGATGGTGTGAACTGAATCTGCTAGTAGTGCAATTAACAAAAACCCGAGTGCAGCCCATGGTAATTTACGATACAAACGCTCCAACCAATATGCTCCAAAAACACATAAACCTAGGAGCGGCATAAATACAAATCGCTCACCCATCGTCGTCCCAATAGCGAACACTAAATTGCTTACAATCGAGAATGTCAGCAAATAAAATAAAATACCATAGCCATCAATTTTTCTATTAAAAATTCGCCAAGCGGCATATCCAAATCCACCAAGATAAACCAACAAGGAAACAATTACTTGCCAATCTCCCCAAGAATAGATACGCACATGTCGCGGATAATAATCATGTGTCAACTCCCAAGGAAAAATAATGAGTTGAATATATTTTCCCCAAGTGTATAAGATCGTAGGAAGTCGCTCTAAAAACGTCATCAACTCCCATTGATTGCCAACGAGTTTGACAAAAGGATTATTCATCAAATTGAGTGAAGGATCTCCAAAACCTAAGCCACCAAGAGCCGCTGTACGCGCGGCGAAATAAATAAGAAAGCCGCCAAATAAAATCCCTGTTGGCAGTATGAGTTTTTTGAGTTCAGTCTTGCCAAACAGCCACAAAGCAAGTGGAATAAGCACAACAAAAGGAGCTGCATTTTCCTTGCAAAATAAAGCGGCGATAAATGCGACCGCTCCGCCAATCAACCAAAATAGTTTATTCTCCCAAACGCTTCTCGCGACAGAATACAATGTCGTCATCGCAAAGAGCATTGTCATGATTTCATCACGCCCTTTGATATTGGCTACTGCCTCTGTATGCAGCGGATGAATCGCAAATAAAAGCGTCGCAGCTCCAGCTATAAAAATTGCACTTTCCCGTTTTACTTTTTTACTGAGCAACAATAAAAGCGTCTCAAAAATGATCCAAACACATAAAGCATAGAGCAACGCATTAATCGCATGGCTGATATGCGGATCGCCTCCAAAGATGGATTGCTCAATTGCAAATGTCGCTAACGTCAAAGGACGATAGCGGCCGCCGGCGACTAGATTTTTTTGCTCTCCAAAAAATCCTAAAAATGTATCCCCCGAAAATAAATCAGGCAACCCAGCAATCCCTTGCTGCACAAAATCATTTTGTGTAATGACGATGGCATCATCAAGTGCGTATTCATGTCCGATCGTATTGACATACAGCAGCAATGCTATCAGCGACAGACCAAAGCGCCACATCTTGAGCCAAGTCGCCTTTTTTTTGGGCGTGGGCTTTGGCGGAGCGACACGTTTTTTTTGAGACTGCTTTTTGGCCATACTGCAAGATAGTGCAATGTGAAGATTGATTTAGAGTAATCCCTACTAGATAATTCATCTAGTTTTTAAGTGCGTTGACAAGCATCAATAAAAACGGAACGCATCTATCAAAATCCAACGCATAGTAATCAATACCGAGATTAATGTTTTTGTAATACTCTGCGATATTCTGCTTGTAGTATTGCTCAGACTCGATTTTCCAAGCATCCACCCCAAGATGAGATGCGAGAAACCATTTTTCTAGCAGCCTTGCAGTTCGACCATTTCCGTCCCAAAATGGATGAATCTGAGCAAGCTTCAAATGAATCAATGATGCGTGATAAAATGCCTCCACAAGAGATAAATCAAGAGACAACAACTGATCTATATCTAAGAACAACAGATCAAGTTCTCTCTTGACAAACTGCGGCTCAACCGCCATATAAACTAAGCCAGAATTATCATATACACCCATTCTGCTCGTCCGACATTTTCCTTGTTTGTCAAGAATTAAAATTGTGCTTGAAAGCAGGCGATGAGCTTCGAGCATATGTTGTTGCGTGAGCGAATGCGTAATTGCAAATTGATACGCTTTGACAAGGTCCGATATCTCTTCTACTTCTTTTCGCGGCTTGAAAGAT
This sequence comes from Saprospiraceae bacterium, assembly GCA_020631455.1. Classification (GTDB taxonomy): domain Bacteria; phylum Bacteroidota; class Bacteroidia; order Chitinophagales; family Saprospiraceae; genus JAHDHF01. The sequence continues at coordinate 1,307 of JAHDHF010000132.1, read as the reverse complement.
TCATCAGCGACTTCTGAGTTCAAAAATGAATTGATATCGATAGAATTGCCTTCAATGTTAGCAGAATAAACGGCAGATGTTTTAATCCGAAAATCGAGTTGTATTTCTTGTTGACGAAATGCGTTTTTTTCAAATAAATCTTGAATCTGCTCGCCGCACAAGTCAGTAAATGTTGCTAAGTATTTTTTTTCTGTAATTCTCATTTCGAAGGATCAAAAATACACTCCAATCTTCAGCTGCTTGGACAAGCGCTGTGCAGCAGTGCCGCTAGGCAGACTCAGCAGCTGCGGATGCAGCGATGAGGCCGAGCGATCAGCGAGCTGCGTAACATAGCGACCGCAGCCAAAGGCTGCGGATGGCCCATAAAAAACATTCACAAATCCTTGAGAAGTCGCACCAATCAGAATCGTACCTTTGCGGCTTCAAAATCTCAATCGACACTACTATGAATACAGCAGACGTCCTCAAGACACTCGGTATCACAGACACCAATCACGGCTCGTGGCTCGGCACTCAAAAGGTCGGCTCTAACTCAGAGACGATCAGCTCATCATCACCTGTAGACGGCAAGGCAATCGCCCTGACAACAGTCACGACGAGCGATGACTACGAAGCGATCGCAGCTGGAGCATCAGCAGCATTCAAAGAATGGCGCATGTGGACAGCTCCGAAGCGAGGTGATGTCATCCGTCAGTTTGGCGATGCGCTCCGCGACAAAAAAGATGCACTTGGCTACCTCGTGAGCTACGAGATGGGCAAGAGCTACCAAGAAGGTCTTGGAGAAGTACAAGAGATGATCGATATCTGCGATTTTGCAGTAGGCTTATCGCGTCAGTTGTATGGATTGACGATGCACAGTGAGCGTCCAGGCCACCGTATGTATGAGCAGTGGCACCCGTTTGGCGTCGTTGGTATTATCTCAGCGTTCAATTTCCCTGTTGCTGTTTGGGCTTGGAATCTCTGCCTCTCAGCAGTCTGCGGAAACAGCAACATCTGGAAGCCAAGTGAGAAGACCCCATTGTGTGCCGTCGCTTGCCAAAACATCTGGAATGAAGTCGCTGCAGCCAACAATGTGCCTGACGGTGTATCATGCATCATCACTGGCGATCGTACGATCGGTGAGCAGATGACTGCTGACAAACGCATTCCACTCGTATCGGCTACTGGCTCAACACGCATGGGCAAAGAAGTCGCACAAGTCGTCGCTGGCCGCCTCGGTCGCAGCCTACTCGAATTGGGCGGAAACAATGCAATCATCGTCACGCCTGATGCTGATCTAGACGTCACTGTCATCGGAGCAGTCTTCG
>JAHDHF010000310.1 GCA_020631455.1 Saprospiraceae bacterium | reverse complement strand
GCTAGGCTACCGTACTGCGGATAGCCCGACCGCGACGTAGGAGCGGGCAGCCCATAATTCTGCTCATGTATATGGTCAAAGAGAGCAGTACATTTGTTGTATGTATTCGGTGGAGCAAACACAAGCCTTGATGAAGGCGACGCATGAATTTCTAGCAATAAGCGATGGGAATATTCCTGCGCAAAAAATTGACTTATTGTCTGATGTGTTGCGCTATCACGAATGGCGGTATTCTGTGCTCAACGATCCGAGTATTGCAGATGCAGAATATGATACTTTGTTTGATGCGCTCAAACGAATCGAAGCAGCAGATTCGAGTTTGATAAAAGCTGATTCGCCGACGCAGCGCGTAAGCTCTGACTTGACAGAATCATTTGAATCTGCAGAGCATTTGACGCCAATGCTTTCTCTCGCCAACAGCTATAATGGCGAGGATTTACAAGAATTTGATCGCCGTGTGCGCGAACTTGGCGGACTAAGTGAAGATGACAGCGTAGAGTACAGCGTAGAGCCAAAATATGATGGCGGCAGTATAGCGCTCTTGTACGATGGTGATCGATTTGTACGAGGTACGACTCGCGGCAATGGTGCAAGAGGCGAAAATGTCACAAACAATCTTCGAGTGGTCAAGTCTGTGCCTTTGAAAGCCGCTTTTGCAGCAGCAGGCATTAATCGAGCTGAACTGCGTGGAGAAGTCTTGATCCGCAAAGACATTTTCAAGCAAGTCAATGAAGCGCGAGAACTCGACGGCAAAACGATTTTCGCGAATCCGAGAAATGCCGCAACTGGCGGATTGCGAATGAAAGATCCGAGCGAAGTCGCCGAGCGCCAAATGGCAACAGTCGTCTATCAAATCGGCTTTATGGAGCCCGAAGGGAAACACGGCGAACCCTACACAACGCATAGCAGCCGACTCGATCTCTTAGAGCAATTGGGTTTTCTCGTGCCGCAAAGAGGTCGCGCAGTTCTTGATTCTATTGATAAAGTCATCGAGCATTGCGAGCAGCAAGAAGCTGATCGCGAAAAGTATATCTGGGAGCTCGACGGCATGGTCGTC
>JAHDHF010000309.1 GCA_020631455.1 Saprospiraceae bacterium | reverse complement strand
TGGTGCATTTTTGTTGACGCGTTTTTTTTTTACTGGATCAAAACCTTGAACGTCTTTTTGTTGCTCCTTAGGTAAATTATACACGACTTTTTGAAAAATTTGCTCAATAGCTCCGTCGCATTCGGCGATTTGATTACGCAAGAATTGATACAATTGGTAGCTTTGTTTGAGTTCAAAGACATAGCTGTCGCGCCAATCTCCCGTGAGTGCTTTGATGACTTCTTCGCGACTTTTACGTACTCGATAATCCATTTTATCGGCTAAAATATCGGCATTTCTTTCTCCCTTAATAATCGCCTCAATGATAGCCTTACCGCTTTTGCCGACCACATCACTCAGCACATTATCCAAGCGAATATTCATCAAGCGCATGGCTTTTTGCATTTTCTTGATGTAGTCCGCTCCGCAGTCTTGCAATTTTTGTCGATGCCTGCTGTAGTGCTTGAGGCTGTCGGTCAGATTATCGGGAATAAAGCTGCCGTTGAGCAGCCCCAAACTATGCAGTCGTTGAATCCACTGTGCGTCTTGAACATCACTTTTTCGCCCTTTGACATTTTTGACTTGCGAGCCGTTGACGAGTATCGGGTTGAGACCGTAATCTTGCAAGATGACAAAAAGTCCTTTCCAATACGAGCCAGTACTTTCCATAGCGACAGTGTCAATATCGTGCTCAATAAGCCAATTAGCAAGTTCATGCAAGTCCTCCGTATATACTCCGAACTGACGCACTTGCTCGTAATTTTGTCCGACGGCAACAACATGAAATTTGCTGCCTAAGTCAATGCCTGCCGCCCCAGGGTGGATGACGGGCATTTTTTCAAATTTAGATTTACGTCCCATGACTTTTTTTTTGAATTAAAAAATCATGTCTACGAAGGAAAGGCGACTTGGGCGTACTATAATCTTATTCGGGGTAGCCATAAAGGGCTCCACCATTCTTTTTAGCTCAAACGAAAGTGAATCCCCATAGGAGATACTACTTTCTTGTACCTTTCATACCATAATTGCAGCACGAACTTTTGACGTGTCACTAAGAAAAACGGTCTTCTTCTTCGCAGACG
>JAHDHF010000308.1 GCA_020631455.1 Saprospiraceae bacterium | reverse complement strand
CTAAAATTAACAAAATTTGCAGGCGAATTGCTGGCGTCTCGACTTCAAGGATGGAATTTATTAGATTCTGATGCCAAAGTTACTTTTTTTCGTACGCGAACCGCTGATTTGACAAATTTATTTTCAATGAATGGAGACTTGTGTTATTGTAATGACATTTCGGCTTTGTTTAATAAATTTGGCATTGTCTTTGACACCCAAGAATGGCGCCTCTTTATTGATGCCTCCAAAGACAGCATTAAAGCTGTTCTTCTTCATAATGGCAATACGTATCCATCTGTGCCTGTTGCATACTCTGTCACGATGCGGGAAACGTATCAAAATTTGAAGGAAATACTCCAATGTATCAACTATGAGCAATACAAATGGGCTATTTGTGCTGACTTTAAAGTGATCGCCTTGTTGATGGGATTACAGAGTGGATATACAAAGTTCTGTTGCTTTCTTTGTTTATGGGATAGTCGAAGTCGTTCTGAGCACTTTACAAGGATAGACTGGCCACCACGAGTTGTCCATATTCCTGGTACTAACAACATAAGCAATGTTCCTTTGGTTGATAAGCATCATGTTTTATTGCCTCCCCTGCATATTAAACTGGGGCTTATCAAGCAGCTAGTGAAAGCCCTTGATAGAGAAAGTGCCGCCTTCAGATATCTGATTCAAAAGTTCCCGAAATTGAGTGAGGCGAAGATTAAGGAGGGAATTTTCGTAGGGCCTCAGATAAGAGAGCTCTTGAATGACGGCCATTTTGAAGAGACGATGACTGCTCCCCAATTGGCTGCTTGGCAAGCATTCCGATCAGTTTGTACTGAATTCCTCGGCAATCATCGATCTGAAAACTACATCGACCTTATTCAACGACTTCTCACATCTTATGAATCTCTGGGATGCAAAATGTCCCTCAAACTTCATTTCCTGAATTCTCACATCGACTTTTTTCCAGCAAATCTTGGTAATGTAAGTGATGAGGCAGGAGAAAGATTCCATCAAGACGTCGCTCTCATGGAGAAACGTTACAAAGGAAAGTGGTCATCTTCAATGCTTGCAGACTTTTGTTGGATGCTG
>JAHDHF010000131.1 GCA_020631455.1 Saprospiraceae bacterium | reverse complement strand
CGCTATGTTACGCAGCTCGCTATTCGCTCGGCCTCAGCTACGCTGAGTCTGCCTAACGGCACTGCTGCACAGCGCTTGTCCGAAAAAAACAAACTCTCGTTATGCTGATTCAGAATAGACAAGACAAACTCTATGCTTTTTATTCATTTGTAATTGCATTGTATTTCGTTCCGATCATTGCATTATTATTATCTGTTGTATTGACTCACTTGCAGAATGAGCATTCATCTAATTTTGTCATAATCTCGGGCTCAAGTATGCTACCAGTAGGATTATCTGGTTTCGCACTTTCGATAATTGGACTTGTTTTTTCTATTAAAAAGAATAGCCGTTTAAATAAGCTTGCAGGAATCACTGGAATTATTATCGGATTATTTTACTCGATAATATTTTTGTTCGCTTGGGGATTAATGTATGCAGTAATAGGAGAATAAAACTTCGGCATAGGGATAGTAGGCAGTGCGCAGCAGATCCCGATGAATGAAATGAAATCGGGAGCCGAGCGAATAGCGAGCTGCCGAATAGCCCGACCGCGACGAGTATTGACGAGGAGCGGATGCCCATACTCTTTCTATTAAAAATTAAAGTGTTTTTATTATTCCCAGAGCGGCTTGACATCATCAAGGATGTCGTCTATATCATCAAATGATTTGACGCCAACGGCTTCTTCTTCGCTTCCTTGGAGCTGAAAGCCATGAAGACTCAACTCAGCTTGAATCTGCGAAAGATCTGCTTGCGTAAATTGAATATCAAGCAGCACAGGATAAGTAGAGCACAGCTGCTGGATATGCTCAAAGTTGACCTGAGTCTTGTCTTCCATCAAATCCGAAAACGAATGATCTTGAGCTTCGAGTACGATCATGTCTTGTTGGCGCATCAATTGGTTGATCTGCGACAAGCGATATTCGACATCATCTGCTTGGAGCGAAACAGCAAAAAAGCATTGCTCAACTTGCGATTGAATATCGCGACAGGTCGCAATGTCTGTAAAGTGCGGCAGTTGGACTGCTTTGAGATTGAGCGACTCGATGAGTGCTTGGTAATTCTGTGCTGTACCAAATCCGAGATCACCGACGAGGAGCGTTCCTTCGACCCATTCGGCGAGCGCAAGAAACTGACTCGTAGCATTGGGCAGACTCAAATCAAAACCGATGGCATCGACGTGTCGGGCAGCAAAATATCGTGCATCGGTGAGGTGCGCTATTCGAGATGCTTTGATGTACATATTGGAATCTTGAGTCGAGTTATATTCGTAGAATGCGCAAGGTAAACCAACCAAAACCCAAAGACGAGACATTTTTTGATCGAGTATACGATCTCGTGCGGCAAGTGCCGCGCGGTCGCGTCACTACTTATGGGCGTATTGCAGATGCGCTTGGCGGCTCAGCTCGCGTCGTCGGCTGGGCGATGAACGGTTCGTTTGATTCAATAGATGGTGTGCCTGCACATCGCGTGCTCAATCGAGAGGGCCGTCTCACTGGCAAAGCACACTTTGCGACGCCGACGATGATGCAAGAGCTCTTGGAGTCAGAAGGCCTCGAAATCATCAATGATAAAGTCAAAAATTTTGAGAAAGTCGTTTGGCAGCCAAATAATCTATAAATTTTCGGTCGATAGGCAATACATTGTGCATGTCAGCGTTTTATATTGACTGCATAATTCCGTTAAATGCTCAAACAGCTCACATACATCTTGATTGTCAGTTGGCTCATGACAGGCAGCTTCTCACAGGCAGAGAAGCCTAAGCCTACTGCTCATGTGTGTGCTCATGCTTGTGCGCTTCATCAAGAAAACTTGCCATCAATCAAGCATTTTGCTGCTGAAGATATTCGGGACTATGACGATATGATCGTCTGGTCAGATCAAGATCGCCTCTCTTGGAAAGACTTCAAGGGCACCCAAGATCATACGTATAAGTACAGAAATGTGGGCGCATTGACATATAGTGGCATTATGCACGCCAAGTCATGCAAAGACGGTTACATCATCTATGACATCCAAGCTTTCTTTGAGCCAAATAATTCTTGGGTCAAGAAAGCAGCATTGACCGACCATCATCTTGCTCATGAGCAGCTTCACTTTGACATTACAGAATTGTATGCACGCATGCTTCGCTATCATCTTGCCGAGCGCAAGTACAAGTGCGGCGAAGAAGTCGAATTTGAGCGATTTATTGACAATTTCTCAAATTACTGGCAGTCGCGTCAGATGAATTACGATCTCGAAACGAGTTATAGCCTAGATTATGTCGCGCAAAAAAAGTGGATGAATACTGTCTTGATGGAGCTCTCGCTTTATCAAGATTACGCCTACACAGCACTTCCACAAGAGTAGAAATTTTGCAAGTTTTTTCTAATGGCATACGCTTTGCCTATTGTAAGTTGTAATTTAACCTCCTCATTCATTCATTATACCTATTCGATTATGAAAGTGCTATCACTTGTACTCGTACTCATGGCAGGCCTTACATTCACAGCGCTGCCTACCTCAGACCTCAATGCACAGACAGAACCAGTTGTCGGCACATGGCTCAACCAAGACAAAGACGCCCATGTCAAAATCTTTGAAAAGAACGGTAAATACTACGGTGAAATCGTTTGGCTTAAAAATCCACTTGATGATTCAGGAAAAGCGCGCCTTGACGTCAAAAACGATAATAAAGAACTTCGCTCAAGAGGCATCATGGGTCTTCAGCTTCTCGTAGGCTTCGTCAAAGATGGTAAAGGCTATTACGACGATGGCGAGATTTACAATCCAAAAGATGGCGCGATGTACAGCTGCTATCTTGAGATGAAAGGAAATGACAAACTCAAAGTCCGTGGCTACAAATACGGAATGAAGTTCCTGGGTAAAACTCAATACTGGACACGCGTCAAATAACCGACCGCATATCTTCAGAAGCGAGCGCGCATTCACATTTGTGGATGCGCGCTTTTTGTTGCTGTGGGATTTGGTTGGGGCTGCCCACTCGCTGATACTCGTGGTCGGGCTATCCGCTGTACGGTAGCCTAGCTTCATGCTATTCTTCCCCACACTGAAGTATGGGGCAAGTCATAGCATGAATCCGCTCGCAAGCTCGCGCTGCTTCTATCCCTCAGCCAAAACTGCTAAATCACATCAGCAGGACAAGCGCTGCGGAGTGGTGGCGAAGCCAGACGCCGAAATGAAATGGAGGCGGCCGAGCGAGCAGCGAGCCACGAAGCATAGCGACCCGAAGTGAAGGAACGGAACGAAGGGATGGCCCACAAAAAAAAAGAGCGATTCAGCTGGTCGCCAAATCGCTCTCTTTTAGTGGAAAAAATAATTGAGTTTACTCTTCTCCTGGGTTTGGATCATTTGCATAGATTGCTGCGAGATCCAAAAGGCGGATCATCTCTGCGCGATAACCTCTTGCGTCTTCGCCTTTTGAAGAAGTCGCGAGTTCTTTGACGTCGCTGTACGTCAAGCTGCCTTTGTGCTTGCTGTCACGGAGCATCATACCGAAGCCTGCTACACTGGCTGCCCAGCGCATATTTTCTGATGCTTTGTCAAAAGATTGATTGTTGTCTTGTGTCTCTGTCGCTAGGAGAATGCTCTTGTCAGCTTTTGGCTGCTTGTAGCGGAGGTCAACTGTAAAGAGCTGATCGAGACTATTGCCGCTTGCATCAACAGATGCAGTCATACTGCTCGCTGGAATGATTTCATAGAGAGCTGTCACTTCGTGTCCTGCACCCATATCGCCGCTATCCTTTGTATCATCTTCGAAGTCTTCGTCATTGAGGACGCGATTTTCGTAGCCAATAAGACGATATTGCTCCACAGCGAGATCATTAAATGCGAGCTGCAACTTAACGTCTTTAGCTATGGTAAACATCGTGCTGCTCATCTCAGTCACGAGGACTTTCTTCGCTTCTGTGATATTGTCGATATATGCGTAATTGCCGTTGCCGTTATCTGCGAGTTGCTCCATTTTACCATCTTGGTAGTTGCCTGTACCAAATCCGAGTACGCTCAAGAATACGCCTTGGTTGCGACGCTTTTCGATAAGTCGAACGAGACCATTTTGGTCGCTGATACCGACATTGAAGTCTCCGTCTGTGCAAAGGATCACGCGGTTATTGCTGTTTTCGGTAGCGTTTTGAAGCGCAACTTTGTACGCAAGCTGGATACCTGCACCGCCTGCTGTGCTACCGCCTGCTTCGAGATTGTCAATCGCCATGCGCATAGCGCGTGCTTGGCTGCCTGGAGTTGATTCAAGGACGAGACCAGCATTGCCTGCATAGGTTACAATTGCAACGCGATCATTTGGACGCAACTCCTTCGTAAGCATCATAAGCGACTGCTTCAATAAAGGAAGTTTGTTTTGATCACTCATAGAGCCACTGACATCGACTAAGAAAACAAAATTTGAAGGAGGGAGAACTTCTGCTTTGACGTCTTTGCCTTTGAGGCCGATCATCGCGAGGCGTGCCTCTGGATTCCAAGGACAAGAAGCGACTTCTGTCGTCACACTAAATGGATGCTCATCAGTAGGCTGCTCGTAGTCGTAATCAAAGTAGTTGATCATTTCTTCGATACGGACAGCGTCTTTGTTTGGCATTGAGCCATCAGTCAAGAAGCGGCGGACATTACTATACGATGCCATATCGACATCGACACCAAATGTCGAAAGTGGGAATTCTTTGGCGTCGAGCCAATCATTCTCGTAGATCGCATTGTACTGCTCTTCGCTTGTTGGCTCGACAGTCGTAAAGACATCTGTTTCAGAAGCGTCTTGTACAACATCCATCTGAACATTGGAGATGTCGCCGCAGCTGCTCATCACTCCTATAAGGAGGACTGCTGCTAGAGTAAGAAAACGAAATGTGTTCGTCATAATGTAAAAGGAGCTTTCGCTCGTTTGATTTTAGGATATGATGATAAAGATCGATGCCACGGCGCAAACAAACGCTACTTTAACGATACGATAAGCAAGATACGACAGCTTTTGATGCGTGACCGTTCTTCTGTACGAATGTGCTCATACTTTGTACCAATACGTATTATTCATCTTTAAAGCGGCGCAAATCACTCGATACAAACGTCCATTCGGGCGTGTTTATAGTGCCTTTTTTGACTGGATACCATACAAGCAGGTCTCGATCATTTGGATTAAGTAAAATCTGCGTGTCTTGTGCTGGCATGTAGCTTTGAGCATACAAGCAGATCAGCTCGCCAGTGCTTTTATTCTCAGCCATATCGACTACAATTACGGCATGGCCGTACGGATTCCCTTTTTGGATCAAAATGTCTCCGATCTGCATATCGCGCATATCTGCTACTGGTTGCATCTCGTCATGCAGAGAAGATGTATTCGCATACGAGAAAATCTGAATCATGTATTTCCTGAATGCTTTGTAGGTCGTTTTGCCGCCAGAGAGCGTTTTGAAATACCGTGGCTTACGATCGCTCAAATAATTAAAGTGAATGTCATCAAAACGCTTTTGCTCAAACAAGTATTCTCCTCTAAGGCGCATGACAGCATCAGCACATTGCTGCAAGTCTCGCGCATCAAGATCCATGTTGACCACGGCCGAGTAGATAGAATTGTTCGATTTAATGCTCCCGTCATAATATTTAACCTCAGTTCCATCAGCCTTGAGCGGCAGCGTCCTTAGATATTCAGCATACGAGTTTTCTTCTATTGAAATGCGTTCATAGCCTTCGGGTAGATCAAATCGTGTCGCGATTGTTTGTCCTTCGGGGTTGAGAATTGGTTTTGGCTCTTGTTCGACTAGATTGACCGTTTTCGGTTCTGGCTGATCATTTATTTTTTGTGCAGAGTTGCTACAACTTATCGCAAATACAATTAGAAGAACGCCAAATATGAAAACGAATTTATTCATACATTTTTTAACGATAGCTATTTGATAAAATTGTTAGGGGCTGCCCGCGCTCCGCGCGGTCGGGCTATCCGGCACTCTCTCCGAGTTCTCTTCGTTCACTCGGAGTTCAGACAACACCTTCTATCCCTCAGCCGAAAATTGTTTTGCTAAATAATGAAACGAAAGAGATTACAAAACCTTCATCATTTGATCTCTTAAGACAGGCAGCACATCTTCTTCAAACCAAGGATTCTTTTTGAGCCAGATATTATTACGTGGCGAAGGATGCGGCAATACAAAATACTTTGGTAGGTATGCTTCAAAATTTTGGACCGTCTCTGTGAGTGTTCTCTTTTTTTTTGTAGATAAATAATAGGCCTGAGCATAGCTGCCGATCAAGAGCGTAAACTTGATATTTGGCATCAAGTCAAAGAGCTTCTTGTGCCAGAGCGGCGCACATTCTTTGCGCGGCGGCAAGTCGCCAGACTTGCCCTTGCCTGGGTAGCAAAATCCCATCGGGATAATTGCAAAAACATCAGGATCATAAAACGTGTCTTTGTCGACATCGAGCCACTCGCGCAGACGCTCACCACTTTTGTCATCCCACGGGATGCCAGTGCGATGCACAACGCTACCAGGCGCTTGCCCGATGATCGCTATTCGACTTCTTGTACTTGCTGATA
>JAHDHF010000307.1 GCA_020631455.1 Saprospiraceae bacterium | reverse complement strand
GATCGACACGCTCAATCTCATACGCGAGCTGCGCCATATCATATTCGCCGAGCGGGATATTCAACCACTCAGCAAACGCGCCAAGGATCGCGACTGTCACAGTCGAGCTTGTCCCGAGTCCAGTACCAAATGGACTCTCGACATAGGTCGTCAGCTTAAACGAAAGCGGCTTCTTCGTGTATTGCTTGACAATGCGATTGTAGACGCCTTTGAGTAGATCAAGCTCACCATTGATCTCGAGAGCTTCAGCAGAATCAAATTCAAGCCGCTGATTGATGTCAGCTGCTTCGAGTACGATTTTGCCATCATCTGTTGGTTCGATGTTCGCCCAAGCGTACAGGCTGATCGTCGCATTCAGGATAGCGCCACCATACAAGTCGCTGTACGGACTTACATCCGTACCGCCGCCTGCTAGGCCGATTCTCAAAGGTGCTTTTGCTCGTATGATCATAGATTCTTATTTCATGCTGCCGACCATATCTTCTGGCCGTACCCAAGCGTCAAATTCTTCTTCCGTCAAGTAGCCGAGTTCGATAGCTGCAGCTTTCAAAGTAGAATCCTCTTTGTATGCTTTTTTCGCAATAGTTGAAGCTTTGTCATAGCCGATTTTGGTATTCAAAGCAGTGACGAGCATCAGTGAATTATTCAAATTCTCCTTGATACGCTCTAAGTTTGGCTCAATTCCTTGTGCGCAATTGACATCAAAGCTGATGCAAGCATCTCCGATCAATCGTGCAGACATCAAGAAATTGAAAATCATCATCGGTTTAAAGACGTTCAATTCAAAGTGACCCGTTGCACCGCCTACATTAATCGCAACGTCATTTCCAAGGACTTGAGCCATCGCCATTGTCAATGCTTCGCATTGGGTTGGATTGACTTTACCGGGCATGATCGAAGACCCTGGCTCATTTGCCGGGATGATGATCTCACCGATACCACAACGCGGCCCCGAAGCCAACATGCGGATGTCGTTTCCAATCTTCATCAAAGAGACTGCAGCCGTTTTCAGTGCGCCATGCGCTTCTACGATTGCATCATGCGCAGCGAGTGCTTCAAATTTATTTT
>JAHDHF010000306.1 GCA_020631455.1 Saprospiraceae bacterium | reverse complement strand
TGGGTGAGATTTTCAATAAAAGGGCAGGGACAACAACGTCAATCACTTGGTACTAATGATGAGAATGAAGCTGAACAATTGGCAAGTGCTGCTTGGCATGAAGCTAATGCACTGCATAAAGCTGGGCTAAGTGTAACACGCAAGAAGTTTGAAACGATTGCTGAGGAATTCATCAAAGAAATTGAGTTCGAAGTCGAATGCGGTGAGAAAGAAGAATATCAGCTCAAACAGTATGTTCCAATTATACGTAGATACTTCATTGAGCATTTTGAGAATAAAGCTCTGTCAGCAATCACAAGCGCTGATATTGAAGCGTATTGGAAATGGCGAGCGTCATATTGGTCAACAGGACCGGGCAAAAACCAAAAGTATATTCATTACGAACGTGACCAACTCGTCGATGGTGAAGTTGTTCCAATCAAAATAAGACGTCCTGTCAAAGAAGGTCCGCCATCAAAAAGCACAATGAACAAAGAAGCCATGCTTTTGCGTCAGTTATTTGAGTTTGGAAGACGCCACAAATACACACTTGATGTTCCGATTATCAAAACACAAAATTCGAAGAAGCGCTCCATCACAGCTAAACCAGGTTTCACACTCAAAGAATTCTTACGTTTGGAAAGTATAAGTCTTTCTCGCATTGCAGAAGCAGAGCAATACAATGATCAAGATAAATTGCTCAACAAGCGTCGCAAGCTTCATTGCTACATAATGATAGCAGGCTTTACTGGAATGCGTCCTACAGAGCTTAAACGAATGATATGGGGTGATATAGAAGCACGTGAGTTAGAGCTTGATAATGGCCAAGTCTATGATGCCACTATTATTCAAGTCAGAGGTAAGGGCAAAGAACGTGAGATGGTTCCGTTGCCGGAGGTTCTTACGCATTTGAATATTCTAAGAAATCTGTTCCATATGGAATTAGGACGTGTTCCCAATGACGATGATCCGGTCTTTGCCAATCCAAATGGAACAGCAGTTCAAAGTTTTAAATCAGGATTGGCAGAACTACTCAAAGCGGCAAGTTTACGAACATCAGCGGATGGTCGTCTTAGAGATAGTGGATCATTC
>JAHDHF010000305.1 GCA_020631455.1 Saprospiraceae bacterium | reverse complement strand
CAATCGCGATGCTCTGCCATGTAATACAAAAAAGCACTTGAAGCTTGTGATTCGTACTCGCCTGGAATATCGGCTTTGAGGTCGAGATGGACAGTTTTTATTTCATTTTCTGCCATGCGTCGGTAATAGAATACGACGTTGGTTCCTATTATTTCATAAAAGTCATAGACGCCTTTTTCTTGATGTTCTTTTAATTGCCATGGCTGCACACTCATACCGCCCGGAATGCTGACAATCGCAATCGTCATCGCCTGCGGATCTGCTGATGTATTGGTAATAGTCGTTGTGAGTCGTGATGTTTCGCCGACAGAAATATTCGCATTTTCAAATTCAGTTTTGAGCTTAATGACGCTTTCATTATCGGCTTTTGGTGTTCGGCAATTGTAGCTTAATGCTGTTGCAAATGGTAAGGGATTTTTACCTTCTGGAAATACAATTTGCAATGTGTTTTTGCCGCTTGTTAAATGCTGCGCGAGATCATCAAGAATGATTTTTCCGCGCTGCCCTTTTTTGTATTCTTTTTGGGCAACTTGCTTACCATTCATATGAACTGTAAAGCTGCCATCTTCTTGTGTCTGCTTGGAATACATTGTATAAGCGACGATGGCGCGTAAGGCGAGTATCGTACTATTGGTATTTGAATAATTGCCAAAACCGCTGCGCTGCTCTTGAAGCCAATTGACCATATCTTTTGTGGCTTCGTAATCTGTTTTTGCAGATTTGACTTGAGCCATGACAGCGAGCGATGTCGCTTCGATCGTCAAGGCCGTTCCTTTTGATCCTGGCGCAGTATGGAATTTTGGTCTGTGCTCAAGTGTATTGTCTTTGCGTGCTTCCATGAGCAAGGCAAGTACTTCCTCCGCTTTTGCAGTTTCACCAACGTTAAAAAGCGTATTGGCAGCAAGTCCCATGATGTATGGCTGCTTGCTCGTAAGCGCATTTTTGTAACTCGCTTCGACTTCTTTGTCGAGTCCTTTGATATTTGCCTCAGTTAGCGCCCAAGTGATGTATGCGCTCATCGTCGCTTGATCGGTCAAACCAAAATAATGTAGGGCACGGGCATTGCGCTTGAAG
>JAHDHF010000304.1 GCA_020631455.1 Saprospiraceae bacterium | reverse complement strand
CGACATAAGGGATCGTACCCGAGTTGGCCCAAATGGATGATATCTCCGAAGCCAAGTTTATTTTGACCTGGGCTTTTTGGATGGTCTTGATCCGCTTTTGCGCTTTGTCAATAGCGGCTTGCTCTTCTCGGATTCTACGCTTGCCAGCTTCGGTCTCTGCGTCTGCGGACTGCTTGAATTTTTCAAGTGCTGCTATTCGTCGTTGGTATTGTTTTTCAAATAAATCCGTGGCACTACTCAGTAGATCATTGGCTCCTGAAAAATATGTTTGTAAGTTTTGAAGGTCTTGCCCTTTACTTTGCTCGGTTATTTCTTTTTCGAGTTCTAGCTTTTGTAATAATATTGCTTTGTATTGCTCGGTTTCTTTGAGTCCGGACGCTTCTAATTCTCTTAATCTTTCGGCGTAAGCCTCCAAACGAATACGACCTACCTCGTCGTTATATTCTTGCTCTAATATTTGGCCTTGCAAATAGGAAGCTCGTACACCATCCAAGTTGATCAACTCGTCCGTGTCAATAGGATCTAACAAAGTGCTCACTATATCATCCAAATCCACTTCGACTTCATCAAACGATAATTTGACTTTATAAGTGCCACCGGCAGTCAAGATCTTGTCCAGCTCGTTTTTGAGTTTTAAAGCTTCATTTGTGGTTTCTTTACCGGCGGCTTTAAATAGCTCCAATTGTGCAGTAAGGCTATCGGCGTATTTTTGTTGGCGCAGCTGGTCGTACTCGTCTTGTGTGATCTCACGATTGATCAATTGGTTTTGAAGCTCCAAATCTTGTCGCTCAAAGCCTGTTTTGATGGCTGCGATTGATGCATCAAATCCCTGTGTGGTCGACTTGATCAAATCTATATTGTATTGCGCTGCGGATGTAAGCCTCTCCTGGGTAAATGTTTTATCTTGGTCACCTACACGGATAGCATAATCATTATTGAGTTTGATAAGTGCCTGGAGCCTATCGGCTGATATTTTTTTGATCTTCGCGCTATACTCTTTTTGTGTAATCTCGCCTTGGGCAAGTGCGAGTTCGGTAATCGTTTTTATTTGGTTATAGTCAAGCTCGATTTGCT
>JAHDHF010000130.1 GCA_020631455.1 Saprospiraceae bacterium | reverse complement strand
ACGAGCAGCTTCTTCTTCGGCTGCAACACGAGCAGCTTCTTCCTCGGCTGCATTTTCTTCTAAAACTGCGACAGTTTCGTTGGGAGTTTGATTTGAGGGAATAACATCAACATCGACAACCATTGCTTCGACTTCTTCGTCCTGATTGCGCTCTACGAGTCCGTCAATCGTGACAATTTGAGATTCGATATCATCATCAATGCATTGTTTTTCGATTGACTCGAAGTAGCCAATACCTGAAAATTTGATGCTATAGCAACAGCCCACAACTAACGGCGTCGTAAAACTATATGTCCCATCGGCATTTGTAGTAGCAACTTGTTTTGTGCTATTGCAACTATTAAATAAAAGAACTTTTAAATCTGCAATTGGCTGCTCGGTGTCTTTATTTTTTGCTACGCCATTTATTTTGCTATCGAGTGATTTTTTTAATAGTACTTCTACGGGAAATTCCTTGCTCGGATCTTCTCCCATTGTACAACTCATATTTGTGAATGTCGAATAACCTCCTTTTGAAAATTGGATCTCACAACAATCGTCGAGCATTATTTTGGTTACAACTTCGCCTTTTGCATCGGTGGTCAGTTCTTCGCCATTGCAAAATGGTTTGACGTTGACGCCTTCGATCGGCTGTCGATTGCTCGCATCCATGACTTTGACGCGTGCATTAATGGTTGTTTGAGCTTGAAGTACTGATGCCTGTATAAGCAGACAAAAAACTATGCTGAGTGAAAGGGAGAATCGATTCATGTTCTTGTTTGTGGGTTGGCGATCACAAGAATGAGACTCCAATATACCGAATCTTGTAGAAGTCAAATCTAGTAGCTCGGACAAGCGCTGCGTAGTGGTGGCGTAGCCAGATGCTGAACGCAGTGAAGCAGCCGAGCGAATAGCGAGCCACGAAGCATAGCGACCGCCGAGCTTTGGCGAGGCGGATGGCTCAAAAAATACTACAGAATAATCACTTTGCCGTCGCTCAAGAGCTCTAAAGTCTCCATGTGCGACTCGTCCATATCGAAGTAAATATCAGAATTTTCTGTACCTGTAATGCCTGTGACGACATGGATGAGCCAGTCTTCTTCGATGCGAGCAAGAGTGCGAATGAGCTTACCATCTTGTGCGACTGTACCTGCAAGTGGTCGATGATTGATCAGCTTACCTGCTTTGTCGTAAGTCGCTATCTGAAATGTGTACTGCATCAGCTTGGCCTCCCAATACACTATTGCATGAAAATCGTGTGTCTCAGGCACTCGAAAGCAAGGAACAACTTCGTCGAGCTCGTCAAATTGCTCTGTATCGATAGGCAAAAATGCGCGGATGACTTCAAGTGGCATCACCTTATTATTGGCGCTGCAGGTGCGCGCGAGTTCTTCTTCGAGGATGATCGGAAGGTCAACCTCTGGGAAAAAGCTCAAAAAATCAGAAAAATCAATTGCGGGTTCGCTGCCTTGTTTTGCCATGCCGCAAAGGAACGACGAGACAGTGATCTATGCTAGTCGATTCGCAAATCTTCGACCGTCACACCTGGAAATTTTGACTTGTCAAATGAAAAGACTTTATCAGTCGTCGCAGTTGCTTTTTTGACCGATAGCATATCGATCGTATACTGTGCACCATCACGCGTGAATGCTTTGATGCGCACCATTTCGTTGTTTTTCTTGTCGACGATCATACGCATTTTGGTCAAGTCTTCCATCTCTTCGCGCGGCTTAAATTCAATCGCTTGTACTGAGCGGCCATTTTCGCGCGCTTCTCCCATGAGCGCATATACAAATTGGTTGCTCTCGTAGATGCGGAGCAGATTATTTGGCGAAAGGAAATTGGTCTCGTCGTCTGGATCAGTATTATTGATCTGCACTTCGTTTCGGTTTTTGAGATAAAACCAAATTGTCTTGCCATCGCTGATTATCATCTGCTCCTTGGTCTCGAGTCTAAAGCGATTGTCTTGCTGCACGATTGTGCCAGTTTGGACATCGACTTCGCCATCGACGCTGATCGAGAGCTTAAACTTGATTTCGAGTGTGCCGTAGGCTTCGTACTTTTTCTTAATGTCGTTTAAGATAGCCTTCGCCTTTGGGTCGATTTGCTCATTGAGTTCGGCTTTTTTGATCAATGCGCGATCAGCAGCGCTTAGACGATTGCTGCGCTGAGCAATAGCCGATGAAGCAGTCAACAGAACGATTCCGAAAATCAAAAATAAACGTGTCATAGATCTAAGTTTTCGTCGCCAGCCAAGCTGACATCTACATAAAGCGAAATATCATGCCAAGGCGATCGGTTCAGAGATTTTGACAAATCTTTAGAAGATGAATTAAATGATGGGCCATGCGCTCACGAGTTCGCGCACCGCGCTGATTCAGGGTTTCGCTATTCGCTCATCACTTCACTGCGTTACGTGAGCGGCTCGTGTACACTCGCCGCCCCTTACCATCGCTTGTCCGAGAGCAGCTTTTTTTACTACGGTCTGAAGCGCTCGAATGTCTGCCAGTATTTGTCTTTAAAGATTTCAATATTCGGCTCGTATATCTCAGAATACGTTTCGGCGATCTGATGCATTGCTTTAGAGATCACTCTAAAGTCTTTGCACGCATAAAAAATATCGCGAGTGCTTTCAGCAGTTTGACGACCGACGTATAGGTTGCCTTCATGAGCAGCGAGGAGTTCTTGCAGCTCGTCTTCGATAGCGTACATCGCTTCAGATGTTTCGGCATCGGGCATTCCTTCAGTTTCAGCGCCATCATATTTAAGCATCAAGATCGCTACCCAAGGATGCGATGCTTTTGGCTCCCACTCGAGCAGCGCTGTATTGATGGTCGCAAATAATGGCATGCCATTATTCAGCTCAGCTTTCATGATGCTATAATTGTCTTCGTCAGTCGATTTTCTGACGCCTTCATATTTTTCGATAAATTCTTTTTGCCGCCAATTGAGAAATGCTTCGAGCTTTTCAAATGGAACGAGTTCAGCTTCTGCATCTTTTGTATTGATGACATCGAGATGATCGATAATTGAAGCGTATTGCAGCTCTCCGATATAATTATCAATCAACAAAGCGACGCCTCTAAAGACCGCGTCTTTATTTTCTTCTGTGAGCTCGGGATGCGTTACTCTGATGTCGATTTCATCCGGATAATCTGCATGATCGACAGCATAAAAGTGGAGCGAGTCTTTATCAAATTTTAAGTCTCCAAACTGGATGCCCATTTTTTGAATATCGCCTGGCTGCTTAAGCGCTGTAAAATGCCAATTGGGAATCTGCGGCGCAGCTGCGACAATTTCTTCAACATATACGATTTGCTCAATGCTGCCATCTGCTGTTAAAATCAACTCGGCTGTATCGTCATTCATCATACCTGTGACGAAGTAGTAGCCTTCTTTTACTTTATCAAGCGCAGGTGTCAATTTCTCAAAGAAGCCTTCTTCGATCTTTTCTTTTGATTTGACGACTTCAAAAAATTGCTGGCTATTGGCTGCAAACCAATTCCAAAAATCAGCATACGAATACGTCTCTACGGTCTCAGTTGCTGCTGTTGTTTCTTGTGTCTGTTCTTTTTCTTGTGACCCATCGCCGCCAAAAAGTTTATTGAAAATTCCCATGTGTTTTATTTGTTGGCAAATGTAGAATATTATAGATTATTTTTTTTCGGACAAGCGCTGCGAAGTGGTGGCGCAGCCAGACGCGACTGCAAGGAGCGGCCGAGCGAATAGCGAGCCACGTAGCATAGCGACCGCCACGCGTAGCGTGGTGGATGGCCCATCATTTTTCTATTAAAAAATACTCAGTGCTTATTCGCTCTGTGTGGCGAGGATTATCGCAAAGAGCGCTGCTATGCGCCAAGAAAGATCAAGATCCGCTGTCGAGTCTTCGATGATAAAAATATCGAAGGCGTTTTCCCATTCGGTGTACACGTACATGTCGCCATCGGGTGTTTCGAACAGCCATTCGTTGGGGTCGCGGCCGCGATAGGTGCGAAGATCGTAGCGCGTACCATCGCTGCTGATGCGCCATTGGCTCGGATCATTGATCCACATCATTTTGATGCGAATGATCTGCCCTTGGTCATCTCGCAGCTCCCACCATGTTTGATCATTCGGGAATTTTTGGGAGATTCTGCCGCTGTGCTCGCCGAGAGAATATTCCCAGCGTGAGAAGTCGCCGCTGAAGCCGTAAATGGCTCTCAGCTCGCCTTCGGTTTCGCCCTCATCAGCATAAATATCCCAAGTCGTCAAATCACCAGCGAATCGCATACCGATAGCTTCGAGATTTTGGGCTTGCGTGAAAGCAGCAAATACGAGGAAGCAACAAACAAATAAGTATCGCATTAGCTTGAGTATTGGGCGTATTGGAGAAATAAGATGATACAAATCATCAAGATGAATCCTACGATAATTGTATTCTGAATCAAGCGCGAATGGCTTGATTCGTTGTAGTCTTCGTTGACTTCTTCGACAAGTGCTGCACTAAAATCGCTGGCATCGAATTGATCAAATACGTCTTGTGCTGCTTCGATATCGTATTCGTGTATGTGAAGTCGCACGCCAGTCGTATTGCCATATCCGATCAAAGCTGCTTGAGTCACCTCATTGGATACATAGCAATGAATGCCTGCTTCATGAAGCGCACTTGCACACAGATTGGCTTGGATGTCATTCGAAAATACCCGCGCGACAATCATTTTGCCGTTGCGCTCGTATTCATCATCTTGAGCATCGAGTATATTGTCTGTATATGCCATTTTAGTTCTCTTTGTCCAAACAGTATTCCAAGTCTTTGATGAACTTTTTTTATTCGTCGATTAAACCTTTTGAGCTGAATCAGCTCTGAGTAATAGACAATGCAAGCAGCAATACCTATACACACTGATCGTGATTTGATCGATCGACTCAAAGATGAGCAATCACGCGAACTGGCGTTTCGCGAGCTGGTCACGACACAGAGTGAGCGCTTGTATCATCACATCCGTCGTTTGGTGACCTTTCACCATGATGCCAATGACGTCCTCCAAAATACATTTATCAAAGCATATAAAGGCTTAGATGGTTTTAGAGGCGAGAGTGGCATCTACACATGGCTGTACACCATCGCGACACGCGAAGCATTTGCTTGGCTCAAAAAAAAGAAGACAACTTCTGACATTGACCCAACGGCTCTCGCCGAGCAGCTCAGAGCAGATGTGCTCTTTGATGGCAATGAGATACAACGCAAGCTGCAAGTCGCCATTGCTTCGCTACCAGAAAAACAGCGAGCAGTCTTCGTGCTCAAATACTTCGATGATCTCAAATACAAGGAAATAGCTGAGATCACCGAAACAAGCGAAGGCGCTCTTAAAGCCAGCTATTTTCATGCAGTCAATAAAATAAAAGCATTTTTATCTGAGACTGATTAAACCTTTGGATATAACACGACTCTTACTAATAGAACCATGAATACGCAACGACATAACGAGCTTGATGATCTTGGCCTCAGTGCTGAGATGAAGCAGTCGCCATTTGATACGCCGCCGCGCTACTTTGAGAAGTTGCCAGCAGCAATCGAAGAGCAGCTGCATCGCAAGCCAATTCGACTTGATCGCACAAGTTTATTGCACACTTTCTTGCAACAATTCTATTTTAAATATCTCGCATTTGGAGTTGGCTTGATCGCGATTTGTGCAATCGTTTTTTTGCCGCTTTTCTTTAATGGAAATAGCAGCCAAGAAATCATCTTAGCAGCAGAAGATGTCGAAGCGTATTATCTCGAGACTGAACTTGAATTTACAGAATCAGAAGTCGCATCACTTGTTTTTTCGCTTGATGATATTCCTTCAGAATTAATAGAAGAATATCTCGAAGAAGCATTTTTCTACGGTGATGCTTTTGATGATTCTACTTACGAAACCCTTTAACCCAAACCCTTAACGTTAAAACTCAATTATTATGAAACGTATTATGTTAAGCCTTGTCGTTTTATGCTTGATGACGACTGCAGTAATGGCTCAAAAGCAAAATCGCGGCGGCAAGAAAAATATCTCGCCAGAACAACGCGCTCAGATCGAAGCAAAGCATAAAGCTATGCTCACGAAAAAACTCGAACTTACTGATGCGGAAATGGCAAGTTTCTGGCCTGTCTACGAAGACATGCGCAAAGAAATGAAAGCCGTGCGCGAAGAATTTAAGTCATACAAAGGCGATAAAGCTGATCGTGAAAACATGACTGACAAAGATCGCGAACTGCAAATAAATCGTCGATTTGAAGCAAAAGAAAAAATGCTTGCAATCGAGAAAAAGTACACACAAAAATTCATGCAGATTTTGCCTGCTGAAAAAGTGATGAAACTCAAGCGCGCAGACAAAGCCGTCAAAAAACGAATGATGGAAAAAGCGCGTGACAATCGCAACAACAAGGGCACTGAATTTCATCCGAAGCAGAATAAACAATAAGACATTCTAACCCGAACGTCACCCCCTTTTAATAGACTCAACACGCAAGTGTTGGGTCTTTTTTTTATGGGCCATCCCTCTACCGACAAGTCGGTATGCGGGTCGCTATGCTCCGTGGCTCGCTATTCGCTCGGCTGCCTACGGCATCTGCTCATTTCATTCGCACCACTTCGCAGCGCTTGTCCGAAA
>JAHDHF010000129.1 GCA_020631455.1 Saprospiraceae bacterium | reverse complement strand
CATTATGAAAAAGCTCAACGCACTCCTTTTGGGCGCTTGCGCACTTTTCGTGGCTTCATCAGCGGTTGCACAGTCAGACGTGCCACCAAATGCAGAGCCAGGTAAATGCTACGCGAAGTGTCTTATTGCTGATCGCTATGAGACCTACACTGAAGAAATTCAGACAAAAGGTGCTTCACAGCGCTACGAGACTACTCCAGCACAGTACGAAACTCAAACTGAGCAAATGATGGTCAAAGCTGCGTCTACTCGCATCGAGACTATTCCTGCACAGTACGAAACTCAAACTGAGCAAGTTATGACTAAAGCTGCTTCTAGCCGCCTTGAAGTTGTACCTGCACAGTACGAAACTGTTACTGAAGAAGTTATGGTAACTCCAGCTTCTAGCCGCCTTGAAGTAATTCCTGCACAGTTTGAGACTCAGACTGAGCAAATTATGGTTAAAGCGCCTTCTACTCGTTTAGAGGTAATTCCTGCACAGTATGAGACTGTTACTGAGACTTACGTTTCACAGCCAGCTTCTACTCGTTTGATCGCTGTACCTGCTGAGTACGAAACTGTTACTGAAGAAGTAATGGTAAATGGTCCTTCTACTCGCGTAGAAACTATGACTCCACAGTACGAGACTCAGACTGAGCAAGTAGAAATTTCTCCAGCTACTACTAAGTGGCAGAAGAAGCGTGCTGACCGTAACTGTCTTTCAGCTGATCCAAACGACTGCCTCGTATGGTGTCTTGTTGAAGTACCAGCTCGCTATGAGACTGTCTCTAAGCGTGTTTACGTTGGTTGCAAAAACCCAGACGGTTCTTCAAACCCAGACTGTAGCCGCCGTGTTGACATCCCAGCTACTTACAAGACTGTAACAAAGCGTGTTGTCAGAACTCCAGCTACTACTCGTGAGGAAGTAATTCCAGAGAAAACTGCTACTCGTACTATGCGCGTTGTTTCACAACCAGCTACTGTACGTGAGGTAGAAATTCCTGCTGAGTACTCAACAATCACGAAGCGTGTAATGACACAGCCAGCTTCAACTCGCGAAGTTGCTATCCCAGCTACTTACAAGACTGTAACAAAGCGTGTTGTTTCACAACCAGCTACTACTCGCGAAGTTGCTATCCCAGCTGAGTATTCAACAATCTCTAAGCGTGTAATGACGCAGCCAGCTTCAACTCGCGTAATCGAGATCCCAGCTGAGTACACAACTGTATCTAAGCGTGTTGAAACAGCTCCAGCTACAGTTCGCACAATTGACATCCCTGCTGAGTTCCGTACAGTTACTCGCAGCCGTCTTGCTGAGCGTGGTGGTATGACTGAGTGGAGAGAGATCCTCTGCCCAAGCAGCGTTACTAGCTACACAATCCGTCAGATCCAAACTGCTCTTCGTGACCGTGGTTACGATCCAGGACCATCTGACAACGTACTTGGTGTACGCACGAAAGCAGCTCTTAAGAAGTTCCAAAAAGACAACGGTCTTCCAATCGGAAACCTTGACTATGAGACTTTGAAAGCTCTTGGTGTACAGTACTAAGAACAACTAGTGCTCAAGTAGCACATTGTTTGAGCCTCTGACAGTTTCTGTCAGAGGCTTTTTTTATTCAAAGACTGGATGATACAAGATGATGTTTTGGGCCATCCCTCGCAGCAAGCAGCTCGGGTCGCTATGCTCCGTGGCTCGCTATCCGCTCGGCCTCAGCCGTTTGCTTCGCAACGCCTGAGTCTGGCTGTCGCCACCACTTCACAGCGCTTGTCCACACCAAGATTCAGTTAAGATTTGTCAATATCCCTACACATTCGAATTAAATCATTGACTTCGAGCGTTGAGGTGGCATATCCTTTGACTTCTCTAGTATTTTAGAGTCTCAATACAAAAACTAAACTTATGAAGAGCATTCTTCAATTCTCACTTCTCCTTTGCTTTCTGAGTACTTGCTTCATCCCACTTCAAGCAAATGATGCAGAAGGTATTCAGTTTTTTAAAGGAAGCTGGGAAGAAGCACTTGCTGAGGCAAAAAAGCAAGACAAGGTTATCTTCGTCGATGCCTACACCACTTGGTGCGGCCCATGTAAGATGATGACACAGCGCATCTTCCCTCAAGCAGCAGTAGGTAAATTCTACAACGCTAACTTCATCAATGTCAAGCTCGATATGGAAAAAGGCGATGGTCTCGCATTCCGTAAGAAATATGGGGTTCGAGCATTTCCGACCTTGCTGTATATCAATAGTGATGGCGAAGTCGTACACAAGTCGATGGGTTTTAAGCAGCCAGAAGCATTTATTGCCCTCGGTAAGCAAGCTCTAAAAAAGAAGAAAACTGGCATCAGCCAACCAGTTGAAAGCAAATCAACTGTTAAGACTAAAAAGCTCAAGAAATCAAAAGATGCTAAAGTCGCTTCTGAAGGCATCCAGTTCTTCAAAGGGACTTGGAAAGAAGCATTAACCGAGGCAAAAAAACAAGACAAGGTCATCTTCGTCGATGCCTACACAACATGGTGCGGACCATGTAAGATGATGGCAAAAAAAGTATTCACTCAAGAAGCAGTCGGCGATTTTTACAATGAGAATTTTTTGAATGTCAAGCTCGACATGGAAAAAGGCGAAGGAAAAGCTTTTCGAAAAAAATATCGCGTAACAGCATTCCCGACCTTGCTTTATCTCAATGGCGATGGAAATCTCGTACACCGAGCGATGGGAGCTAAGCAACCAGCAGCTTTTATTGCTCTCGGCAAGCAAGCACTCACAAAACGCAAAGCGGTCAATCGAAAATCAACTCTAGAAGTTAAAGCCAAATACGATAAAGGCGATCGTAGCCCAGAAGTTCTTCGCGAATATGCTCTCGGTCTAAAGGATTCAGATGATGGCCATTTAAAAGTTGCCAATGAATATCTCGCAACTCAAAACGATTTTTCTTCCAAGGAAAATATTGAGTTCTTATCTGAGATGATTTCTGAATCAGACAGCAAATTATTTGAAGCTCTAGTATCAAATAAAAAAGCTGCCATTAAGCAACTTGGTCAAGACAAATATGACATGATCGTCAATACTGCTTGTCTGAATACAATTAAAAAAGCAGTTGAATTTGAAATACCAGAACTCAAAGATGATGCAGTTGCACAAATGACTGCTCACGGCCCTAAAAAACGTGCAGAAGTGTTTCCCTATGAAGCTGATATGATGTACGCAGCTGGCACAGAAAATACTACTGACTTCACTAAAGCTGCTAGCAAGTTTTTGAAAAAAGGCGATAAAAAAGATGCAGCGAAATACAAAAATGTATCAATGCTCGCATTTAAAGTATTTAATGACGATCAAACTGTATTAAAGCAAGCAGCAAAATGGGCAGAAAAAGGAGCAGATCTTGATCCGTCAGCTGAGCAGTATCTCAATTACGCAACACTTCTCAAAGCGAGTGAACAAGATGACAAAGCATTAAAAGCGCTTAAGAAAGCTCGTGAGTTAGCTATTGAAGAGAAAAAGCCGACACGCAATATCGATGCTTGGATCCGCAAACTTGAATCCAAGTAAATCAAAGTATTTTAGTATTATGATTCGCACACTTTTATTTGCGCTGACGATGTGCAGCGCATTCACTATTGCATTTGCACAACCACAGGCTTCAATTCTTGAAATACAGGAAGACGAAAACGGAATTTCATTTTTTGAAGGCGATACATGGGAAGCCATTCTTGCACAAGCAGAAAAAGAAGATAAAATCATTTTTGTAGATGCGTACACCACTTGGTGTGGCCCTTGCAAATGGATGGCAAAAAATATTTTTCCAGACGCGAGTGTCGGTAGCTTTTTTAATAAAAACTTTGTCAATGTCAAAATTGATATGGAAAAAGGCTACGGAAAAGACGTTGCAAAAAAATATAATGTCCGCCAGTATCCTACGTATTTATTTGTAGCAGCAGATGGCGAGCTTGTACATCGAGGCTTAGGCAGCATGCCAGCCGACAAATTTATTACCGTCGGAAAATCAGCACTTGATCCAGAGAAGCAATACTACACACTTCAGAAAAAATACGAAGAAGGCAATCCAAGCAAGCAATTGCACTTTAATTATGCACTTGCGTCGGCAAAAATGCGTACACGTGACGCTTCGCCATTAATTGATCGATATTTGAGCCGCGAAGATGTCAGTATGACTGATGATAAATCAACGCAGCTTATTTATTTCGGAGCGGATTATGCAGATTCAAAAGCATTTAATTACTTCGTTAAACATCAAGATAAATTTGCTGCCAAATATGATAAAGCAGCTGTCGAAGCGAAAGTCACAAATGCGATCACACGCAAATTATATAATGGTGAGCAACTTCCGTCTGTACAAGCAGCCTATGATGTTATTGATAAATATCTAGGTAATACAAAAAAAGCAGAGCAATTAAAAGCTGCGTATAAAATGGAGCATTATTCGCGAATGGATGATTCTAAGAATTATGCAAAAGCCGCGATTGATTACTTTAATAAATTTGATGGCGACTCAAACGAACTCAATAATGTCGCTTGGGCTTTTTATGAAAATGTCGAGGATAAAAAATTATTAAAAGGCGGAGCAAAACTCGCTTGCAAAAGTATCGAGCTCGAAAAAACATCATACAACACTGACACACTCGCAGCTTTGTATTATAAAATCGGCAAAAAGCGCAAAGCCCGCAAATGGGCAAAAGAATCAATTGCTCTCGCCAAAGCAAATAATCTCGATCCAAGCGAGACAGAACGACTGCTTGATAAAATAAACGGCAAATAAATATTCCATTATTATGGGCCATCAGCAGCCCCGATTCTCCTAGAGAATCGGGGCTGCTGTCGCTATCCCGAATTCTCAGGAGAAGCTCCGTGGCTCGCTGCTCGCTCGGCCGCTCCTAGAGCTTTGCTCTTCGTCGCGTCTGCTCCCTTCGGTCGCACCACTTCGCAGCGCTTGTCCGCCATAAGACAAAAGCTTAAATAAATCCTATTGATTTGTATAGTTGCGAAGTCTTATTATTGTATTCAATCAGATTTTTTATGAAACAGGTACATTTGCTTTTGTTTATGCTGCTTCTCGGAAGTGTAGCTTATTCCCAGTTAACTCCTGTTAGACAAACTGAATTTGTTTTTTCAAATAGTTTAGGAGATACTGACACGTTTACAATCGCTTTTGATCAATTTATAGTTTATCGCCCATGTATGTTTGAAGATTATGGTTTTGATAATTATTATAATCAGCTTTTAGAGCCTACATTGGACATAAGACATTCTCCTAATGGACTTTATGGCCCGCCAATTGAAAATGATACATGTTCAAGTAAATCTAAAATATTTCCAGTCGCAGGATTAAATTCGAATCAATATTATGATATTCATGGTATATTTTATTCAAGGACAGATACGATCACAATTAGTTGGGATTCAACATTTTTTTTAAATAATTTAGATGTAGAAGCAAGTTATTTACATTTTAATGAAGTTAATTTTAATTACCCATATACAACAGGACCAACGGTTTTTCTAAGCTCAAGAAGCTCTTTAACCATTTCATATTCAGATATTGGAGTGTTTGAACAAAATTTTAGTGACGGAATAATTAGAGATGTATCTTTTTATTCAATTGCTTTAGCTCCTGACACACTTTTTTCATCTGTCCAAGAGTTGCAAGAAATTGATGCTAATATTTATCCTTCTATAATCGAGGATCGATTTGAAATTGTCACTGACGAGCATTTAAGAGTAGAGTTAATTGATATGAATGGATCGTTTATTCAAATAGAGAAGCTCAGTGAATCAGAATATTTAATCCCACAACATATAAGTCGTGGAGTTTATATAATACGATTAATAACTGAAGATGGTTTTCAAGACTCACGTAAAATTGCGAAGTTCTAGATTCGGCTGAGGGATAGTAGGTGTTGTTTGAACTCCGAGTGACTGAAAGGAACTCGGAGAGAGTGCCGAATAGCCCGACCGCGACGTAGGAGCGGGCAGCCCCAAATCATGTGCATAATTGCCTCAAGTAGCAATGTGAGAATCGGTACTTTTGCAGTATGAATACACGACAAGAACGCGATAGCATCGGCATCGTCGAAGTGCCAGCAAATCAATATTGGGGTGCGCAAACGCAGCGCTCAAAAGAGAATTTTAAAATCGGTGGGCAGCAAATGCCTGTTGAGATTATTCGTGCATTTGCGGTGCTGAAAAAAGCGGCTGCAATGACAAATGCTGAGCTTGGCGTGCTCGATCAGTCTAAGGCTGATTTGATTGCTCAAGTCTGTGATGAGATTTTGACAGGGCAGCACGATGGAGAGTTTCCACTTGTGGTGTGGCAGACAGGCAGCGGCACGCAAAGCAATATGAACGTCAATGAAGTGGTCGCCAATCGTGCGCACGTCATCAATGGCGGAAAATTGACTGATGAGACAAAGACAATTCATCCAAATGATGATGTCAATAAGTCGCAGTCGAGTAATGATACATTCCCGACAGCGATGCACATCTCGGCGTACAAAATGATTGTCGAGACGACGATCCCAGGTTTGAAGCAACTCCGAGATACGCTTGCTGCTAAGTCAGAAGCATATATGGATGTCGTCAAGATCGGGCGCACACACTTCATGGATGCGACGCCTGTGACTCTTGGTCAAGAATTGAGCGGCTATGTCAGTCAGCTGAATCATGCAATCAAAGCAATT
>JAHDHF010000303.1 GCA_020631455.1 Saprospiraceae bacterium | reverse complement strand
CAAGTAGCAAGTTCAAGTAGCAAGTTCAAGTAGCAAGTTCAAGTAGCAAGTTCAAATTCAAATTTGGATTTGAACAAAATGTCCCGCAGGCGGGTGAGAGAATATATTCTCGAGATGTAAATATATTCTCGAGGGAGTTCCAGCGCAGCGAACTGAGGGTAGAGATTTCGTACCAGCGATTGTAGTGGAAATACTCTTGCAGGAAAAAGCTAACTAGCTAAAGGAGCAAATTAGCGACCGGAGGAAGCTCAATTTTCGACTATTAGCTATTGCGTTTTGCAAAAGAGATTGCAACGTAAAGCGCGGTGCCCTTTCAAGGGCAGGGACCCTAATTAAAGAAGTTCAAGTGACAAGTGCAAGTATCAAGTTCAAGTGCAAGTGCAAGTGCAAGTGCAAGCTCAAACTCAAAAATCACTATCCACCAGTATTTAGCAAAAAAAAAGCATCAAACGATAATCGCCTGATGCTTTTCATAAAATATTCTTAATCTAAATTAGCTCGCTACTCTTAGCTGCTTCACTTTATTGTTTCCTAATTTGCTTTGCGCATAATCTAAAGTGACGATAAATTCGCTTATCTCACTTTGAGAAGGCAATTCGTACATGGCATCTGTCATGATCACTTCG
Organism: Saprospiraceae bacterium; assembly: GCA_020631455.1. Classification (GTDB taxonomy): domain Bacteria; phylum Bacteroidota; class Bacteroidia; order Chitinophagales; family Saprospiraceae; genus JAHDHF01. Next base: position 471 of record JAHDHF010000303.1, on the reverse strand, counting down.
CAGATAGATCGCAATCCACGTGCTCCTAATTTGAATTCCATAGCCTTATCAACAATAAAGTCAACCGCTTCATCAGAAATACTTAGCTCAATATCCTCAATAGCAAACAGCTTCTGATACTGTTTGATTAAGGCATTTTTAGGCTGTGTCAAGATCTGCTTTAAGGCATCTTTATCCAATGGTTCAAGGTATGTTAAAACCGGAAGACGACCAATTAATTCAGGAATTAGGCCATACTGACGTAAATCATGAGAGTTGATATACTTAAGCACATTATCTTTATCGTACTGCTCATCTTCATTTTCAACTGAAAAACCGATTACCTGCTTGTTGGTTCGATTAGAGATAATCTTTTCAACACCATCAAAAGCACCACCGCAAATGAATAAGATATTGGCTGTATCGATCTTTACCAATTTCTGTTCAGGATGTTTTCTTCCTCCCTGAGGTGGCACATATACTTCTGTACCT
>JAHDHF010000011.1:12418-37071 GCA_020631455.1 Saprospiraceae bacterium | reverse complement strand
AGCGAGCCACGAAGCATAGCGACAGCAGCCTCGATTCTCCTAGGAGAATCGAGGCTGCTGATGGCCCAAAAAAGGCACATTTTGCTTCTAGAATTACAATTTGACGAGCTCGGCTACTTTTTGCTCTAGAGCTGAACCTTTGAGATTGACGCCTGCAATTTTGCCATCTTTACCGATCAAGAATGTCTTCGGGATTCCGCTGACGCCGTACTCGCGTGCTGGAGCGCATTCCCATTTCTTAAGATCAGAAACGTGGTATGGCCAACGCAGTTGATCTTTTTTAATCGCATCAATCCAGCGTTTTTTCTGGTTTTCCATCTGAGCTGGCATTTGCTCTGGCGAATATCGAGCAGCAGTGCGGCTATCAATCCCGTCGAGCGAAACACTAAACACCTCAAATCCGTCTTTGTTATACTTATCATATACACTCACGACTTGAGGATTGGCACGGCGACATGGCCCGCACCAGCTCGCCCAAAAGTCAAGAAGAACGACTTTGCCTTTGAGATCTGAGAGCTTGTAAATTTTTCCACTTGGATCTGGCAATGCAATCTCTGGAGCATCAAAGCCAACTTTGATTTTCTCTTTTGCTTCGCGAGCCTTGAGAACGCCAAGCTGCTGATTGAGTGACGTGATATACGACGAGTATTGAGTCGCGTAGCTGCTGTTCGGATATTTCGCAGAGACTTTCGAATTGACGCCTTTGTGAAATTGGATCAATTCGGTCAAGCCTTTAGAGTCAATCACATTCTGCGGAACAAGCATTGCTGCTTGCATGGCGATAATCGGCTCTTCTTCTGAGTTGACAAATTCTTTGATATTCGAGCTGTTCAATTCTTTGCTTCTGATCTTGTCAGACATGGATTTCATACGCTCGGCAAGTGGGCTTCCTTCGATTGTGTAGTCGCCATTTTGGATTGTCGATAGATCAGCACTCAGTTTAATGAGTGATTCTGAACCATTCAATAAAAGCGGTACTTGCTTCGCGCCGATGCGAAGGCGATAATTTCCTTCTTTGGCGCCTTCAGCTTTGACTTCAAATGAACCATCTGCAGCGATCGGAGCAGTTGCTTGTGTCATAAATGTATTGTCAGCTGTAAACTGATCGAAATACACTTTGAGATTTTCGGTTGAATTTTCGATTTGACCTCTGATGACGACGCCATCAAAATTTGGATCTACTTGTTCTTCGCTACCGCCTGAGCAAGAAGCTAAACCTACCGCAAAGAGTGCAGCAAAAAGAATTGTATAAAAACGTGTCATAAAAAATGATTCTTTAGAATTCAAAAATACTGACTTTCCATCGAGTAAATTATCATTCAAATGTGTGATTAACGTAGAACTAACGTCCGATCGCATTTGGAAGAGCCGTTTCGTATTGAGTATCCATATCAGAAATACTTCCCCAAGACGCTCCATTGACGATAAAGTCTGATCCTTGTACTTCGCCGAGGCGCAATACTGGAACTGATACAGCTGCTTCAAAAGCAGCAACTTGATCAGCAGACACACTGACAACAACTCGACTCTGCCCTTCTCCAAACCAGAATGCGTCATCTCTGACTGAGCTGCTTATATCTAGTTGTACACCTAGATCATTTGGCTTGCATGATTCGAAGAGCGATACGAATAAACCACCTTCGCTAACATCATGTGCTGATTGCAGGAGCCCTTGATCGATCAATGACAAGACATCAGCTTGGAGTTTAAGCTCTTTGTCCATTTCAAAATATGGAGCAGGGCTATAAGCAACTCCTCGCAACTTTCGGAGATAAATAGATGAATCAATATTATCTGTGACTTCTCCTAGTAAATAAATGACATCGCCTTCATTTTTAAAGTCAAGCGTCATCTTTTTATCGAGATCATTGAGCAACCCAACCATGCCGATTGTCGGTGTCGGGAATACTGGAACTGTCTCTCCATCAATCTCTGATTGATTGTAGAAACTCACGTTGCCCCCTGTGACAGGAGTTCCGAGTGCTTCGCAAGCAGCTCCCATACCTTTGATCGCATTCTCAAATTGGTAGTAGACTTCTTCGTTGTACGGATTCCCAAAATTCAAGCAATTTGTTACAGCAGATGGAGTTCCACCTGAGCAAACGATATTTCGAGCTGCTTCTGATACTGCGATCATCGCTCCTTTGTAGGGATCAGCAAAAACATAGGACGAATTACAATCAGCCGTCGAAACAATCGCTCGATCTGTTCCTTTGATTCTGCTGATCGCAGCATCAGAAGGCGCATTTGTGCCGAGGGTATTCGTACGTACCATGCTATCATATTGCGTTGTGATCCATTTCTTACTTGCGATCGTCGGCACATTTAATAAGTCACGAGCTGTAGCAGCAAGATTAGACGGCACATCAATCGCAGCGGGATCAAATGCTTCGATTTGATCCATATACGCAGGTCGCTTGCTCGTTCGCTTATAAATCGGCGCGCCGCCACCAAGGACGAGATCGTCTGCTGGCACTTTGGCTACTGTCTCTCCTTTAGAAGTAAACTCGATAAATCCAGTATCAGTAACTTCTCCAATCAAGCAGCACTCGAGATCCCATTTATCAAATACTGCAAGTAAATCTGCTTCGCGACCTTTTTCGCAAACGATGAGCATACGCTCTTGGCTCTCCGAAAGCAAAATCTCAAACGGCTCCATATTCGCTTGACGAGTTGGCACTTCGTCGAGATTAATGAGCATTCCTGTGCCGCTTTTTGCGCTCATTTCACTCGTAGAACAAGTGATACCAGCAGCTCCCATGTCTTGCATACCGACAATTGCGCCAGTTTGGATTGCTTCGAGTGATGCTTCAAGCAGGAGCTTCTCTTGAAACGGATCCCCTACTTGTACTGCCGGCAAATCATCAGCGCTATCTTCTGTCAATTCAGCTGAAGCAAAAGTTGCACCGTGAATGCCGTCTTTGCCGGTAGCAGAGCCGACGATGAAAACTGGATTGCCTGGGCCATCTGCAGAAGCAGAAACAGTATCGCCCACCTTAACGATGCCGACAGACATCGCATTGACAAGGATATTTTGATTGTAGCAATCGTCAAAGTAAACTTCTCCTCCAACGGTCGGGACACCAAAGCAGTTTCCATAATCACCGATACCAGCTACGACGCCTTCTATGAGTCGACGCATGTGAGCCGTCTTCGGATTTCCGAAGCGCAAAGAGTTAAGTGCTGCAATCGGACGCGCACCCATCGTAAAAATATCACGATGAATACCACCAACTCCTGTAGCAGCTCCTTGATACGGCTCTATTGCTGAGGGGTGATTGTGTGATTCTATTTTAAACGCACAAGCCAATCCATCTCCAATATCGACTAAGCCAGCATTCTCTTCACCTGCTTCTACTAAGAGATGATCGCCTTTGCGCGGCAGCGTTTTGAGGAGCGTGATCGAATTTTTGTACGAGCAATGCTCTGACCACATGACAGAAAAAATACTCAGCTCAGTGAAGTTGGGCGCGCGTCCCATGATCTCATGGATGCGATCAAATTCCTCTGCTGTAAGTCCGAGACTTTGAGCTATTTCGAGCGTAACTGCTGCCGTACTGACTGACATAACTTGGGGTTTACTTTAGAAGCGCCGAAGATACAATCTTGCTCTTCCATCCTAGCAGCTCTCTCTACACATTGTGTGAAGTGTAATTCTTTTGTTGTGAGTCCTCAATTTGGGGCTGCCCACTCGCTACGCTTGTGGTCGGGCTATACGCAGTACGGTAGCCTAGCTCACACAAAAAGCTCACGGAAAAAATCCATGAGCATTTTGTGTGAGCCGCCCTACGGGCGCTGCTTCTATCCCTCAGCCGAGCTTATTTCTTTTGCTTTCGTACTTTTTCTTTTCGAGTTACGAGTTGCCCATTATTGTATTCAAGAATAAACTTTTTACTCAGAGTCATTCCTCCTTTTTTATATATGGTTTGCGTCCATTTGCCAACTCGATTTCCATTTTTGTAGCGACCAGTTTCAAAGGCGTTCTCTTTTGTATTGTATTCTTTCCAATCTCCATCTTTAATTAAAGAATAGACATCTACAAGAATTATTTCTTCTTCAAATGTAGTCGGATCAAATGTGATGACAGTGTCTTTGCTGCTGACTTCATCAGCTATTGTATAACGTCCCTGTTCTAGTGTTGATTTATTTTTAATTAAAGCAACATAAACAAATTCGCCATCAAAAATGTATTCGCAGAGATAGCGATCGATATTGACATATTTATTTTTACTTATTTGCAAATCGCCATATTCTGGTTTTCCATTGACGAGTTTTACCGTTCTAAATGAATCAACAGAAGTTCTTGTTTTGACTTCATCAGTTCCCCAGATGTATCGATAGGCGATTGCCTTTTTGCCGATATTTTGGACTCCGATGTTGATGTAGCCATTTTCGACTTTTGGGCTTATACTTGCCATCTCGATATTCCCTTTATCGTAGATTGTCGTCTCAGGAAGTATTTGTGAAGTAAGTACTGTTAGGCTGCTCATGAGTAGAGCTGCAATTGAAAAAAGAGATTTCATAATAGATGGTTTGAAAATAGTGTACTCATACAACTATCTTTCAAACATATTTATTGCTCTCACTCTATACTATTTTGGACAAGCGCTGCGAAGTGGTGCGAATGAAATGAGCAGACGCCGTAGGCGGCCGAGCGAACAGCGAGCCACGTAGCATAGCGACATTTTTATTTTTTATTGAAATAAAAAATAAAAATGATGGCCCTTAAAAAATAAATTGTTAGAATAAATAGACTCGACCTTTCAATTCTATATTGAAATCGAGTGTCGATAGATTTACAGCTGGAAAAGCTGCTTTTGAGCCTTTAGCGACATGCTCTTCATAATCATATTTGACAGTTTCTTGAATATCAAAATTCTCACCATCTATCACAAAGAGTTTTGCGCCATTAAAGTGAACGATTTTTCCGTTCATTTCTGTGATAAATGTTGAGCCATAAGCTGTGCGACCTTTGGCGGCATTTGTATTTGGCTCAGAAGAAGTCACGCGATAGCTGCCGTGGTCAAAAAAGAGCATTTGTGATGGCGCTTCGTATTCGATATCAAGGAGCGTTTGACCTGTCTTACGATCAAGCATTAGAAAACCACTCTTGTCGCTGATCGCAATATATGTATCGCTGTATCGAACGCCGCCTAGGAGAAAAGATGGACGATGAAGTTCATTTATGTTGAGCGATTTTTCGCCGCGCTCCGCTATGTACGTTTGCATCCGCTGCGGCAAAGGGACTGTCCAACTCGTACCTGAATCATCTACATCAGTGAACGATAAGCTCTCCAAAATATGGATGCATGTTGTCATCTCTTGATTGCTGTCGCATGTACTCGTCGTATTCCACTTGAGCTGCGCAAAAGCTGCAGTAGAAAATAGAAGACTTACAAACGATATGAGAAGAATGCGAAGCATTAGGATGACAATCTTGAGTGTACAACGTCTTTTGTTAAGACTTTGTTTGATTCAAGAACGTTGCTTAGTGCAATTTCGTGCCCTGAATGTCATTTTTTTCCTAAGAAAATCTAAAATGTATTCTTCCACATCATAGATTCGACGGGTTTGATCGTGCGCGTATTGTATTTGGCATTTGGTTTTCGATTGTAGTAGCGATCGATCTCGCCTTCTAAGGCGAAGTAAATGAGCTGCCCGATTGGCATACCTGCGTAGACGCGAACTGGATGCACACAGCTGATTTCGAGTGTCCAGGTATTGCAAAATCCGACATCTCCTTTGCCAGCAGTCGCATGAATATCAATGCCGAGGCGACCGATCGAACTTTTGCCTTCGAGGAACGGAACTGAATTGTGCGTCTCCGTATATTCCTGCGTCACACCCAGATACAATTGTCCTGGCTGCAAGACAAAACCTTCATCTCCGATCTCGAAGTGCTTGACTGTATTGTGTTTTCGGGCATCTAGAACTTCATCTTCGTAAACTGCGAGAAACTTACCAAGATGCACATCGTAGCTATTTGTACCGAGGCATTCTCGATTGTATGGCTCGATTATAATTTCACCAGATTCGATTGCTTCGAGAATTTTCTTATCGCTTAAAATCATGTGTTCAGGGAGTCGATTTTCCAGATTAAGATGAGTCCGTCATCACCGCAGGAAACGAAGTGTTGATCGTCGAGCCAAGATACAGCGTTGACGCTGTTGGTGTGCATGAGATATTTTGATTGGTCGAAAACGTGCAGCAATTGCATCGTCTCTCGATTCCAAAGTCGAATTGTTTTATCGCGACTCGCTGATAGCAGCCAAGGAAGACTCCGATGCAATGCCAAATCATTGACAGTAACGTTATGAGCTGCTATGGTCTTTTCATTTTTGAGATTGAATAAACTCCAAGTTCGAATTTGGGCATCACGGCCTGCTGTAAACAATGTTTCTTGATCACGCTTCAAGCAAAAGACTGAAGGCTCATGCGCGACAAGTGAATTAAGTACAAACGAACAATCGCTTTTCAAGGTATAAATTTTGCCATCACTCGCTCCAGCAGCTAAGCGTTCACTATCCAAAAAACAAAGACTCCGAATCGCCTTATGCGAAAGCTGACAACTTTGCACTACGACATGTCGCGCAGAATCCCAAAGACTGACTTTGCCATCTCCTCCAGCCGTAATCACAACATCGTCTAGATCGACTATGTCAAAAATACCTTTGCGATGATGAGAAACGCCTCGATACAAACCACTGCCATCGAGTTTGATGTTGTAAAGACCGCCATTCATTGTGCCTGCCCAAATTGATTGTTCATCTGCGCTCAACTTAATCGCATAAATTGGCTCAGGAATTTTCGCAACCAGAACACCAGTTTCATAATCTTCTGGCAACCAACATACAAGCAACCCATCACCTCCTCCACTGTATATTTTTCCAGTAGAAGAAATCTCAAGCGCGTAAATTGCGCCTCGATGCCCGACGAGTCGAGCGCTGATATCGACTTGAATTCTTGTCATATTCTGCTCGTCGCGAAGCTACGATTTCAAACGTGTTTGTGTCTTTATTCAACTACATATCAAAAATTGATGGACTACAGCTTCATCTAATCGATACTTCTCATTTGGAATTCAATCGTTACAAGCTGCTTTCTCAACTCAGACAAAAAGAAGTTGCCTATTTCCATACGATCAAACACAAAGCTCGACAACATGAATGGCTCGCAGTAAGACATGCGCTCATTCAGCAACTCGGCGATCTCGGAGCGTCTCTTGCAAAAGATGATTGCGGAAAGCCATACTTCCCGTCTCGACCAGATCTCGAACTCTCAATCAGCCACAGCGCAGGAATTGTTGCAATTCTTCTTGGAGATCGGCCGCTTGGTCTTGACATTCAAGAATTGACACCCAAAGTACCGCTACTCAAACATAAATTTATGACGCCAGTAGAACAGTCGTTCTTAGGCGAGCATTCTGAATTGCAGCAACACTTTTGTTGGAGCACGAAGGAGGCCTTGTATAAAGCTTACGCAAAACGAAAACTCGATTTTAGAGGACATATTTTTACGCAACCATTTGAGGATTTGAGTGGAATTTCCAAAGGCTTTATACGCAAAGACAATTTTGAGCGTTGGTACGATATAGAATTTACTTATGATGATGAATTACAAATGGTGTTGGCTTGTGCTGCTGAGTGTCAGTAGTTGTTTTATTTTTCTGACAAGCTGCCAAAACAGCGACACAGAAACGAGCTCATTTGAAGAATTTTATGCACGATTTCATAATGACAGCGTATACCAGATGCAGCATATTCGCTTTCCGCTCGAAGGCTTGCCTTCATTTGCTGATAGCGTTTTAGCGCCAGGACAAACGTTCGTTTGGACTCAAGACAAATGGGATCTCCACACAGAAGATGCCATCAAATCAAGTGATGCAGAGCAAGAGTTTACACCTTTTGGCGATCATCTTATTATTGAAAATATGTTCATTCAAAATAGAAAGTATGCTACTGAGCGTAAATTCCTTCGCGATCCTCAAACTCAAGAATGGTATCTTATATATTATGCTGCCCCGAATGTGATTAAGCAATAATCTTATTAGGCGCATCCGCTCATTGCATGAGCGGCGGGCTATCCTCCTGAGAATTCGGGATCCGGCAGTACGGTAGCCTAGCTTCAATTTTTAATAACACAGGGATCAAGCCCTGTGTTATTAAAAATGTAATCCACTCGCTCTCCTCCTGAGTAGTCGGGACGCTCGTGCTGCCTACTATCCCTATGCGATGACATTTCTAAAAACAATTTCAAATACATCAATTGTAGTAAGCCTCACTTTGATACTATTAAATTCTTGTGATTTTGAACAGTACAATTCTCATGCACTATCAAACTATCATGAGGTTGCGAATTTCATTTATCCAATTGAAGAGATTTCTCAAATAGATGATTGTACAAAAAATTACAAATACCTGAATGACTACAGAGTTTGCATAAATAATTGTCATTCGCGGAATCATTTTTCTCCATTTGACACAACATATTCGTTGCAGCATATTCTGATCCAAGAGAATATTGATTCAACCGTTTTCGAAAAGTGCGTAGAGATTTTGAAGGAAAATGATGTTCGACAATATCACAAACATTTAGATTATTCAATCCTCGTGCTTGGTGGCGCAATGGGAGATATTCAAGGAGTGGTTGTAGCTCACAACGATGCTAAACTTGTTGAAGGGTTTGAATTCAGGCTCAATGATCATTATTACATCTCAGTTGGTAAAGAGCTCAATGAAAATATTCATTATTTTAGCGGAGGATAAATCAACTCAATGACAAGTATTCGAAAACCTAATCCTAGTGAAAGACGCCTTATCAATTTTTTAATTCAAAAGTCAAATTTGGAATTAAAATCAAGATCCTGTATTAGTCTACTGGTTCAACCAATGAAAGACGGCAATATGGGAAGCATGCTTTTATTTCCAGAAGGGATTACAGAACAAGACGATCGACAATTTGGTAAAACAATAAGTCAATATAATTTTTATGACGAAGATGAGGTATTAGTAAAAGCTTCACTAAATATTGACAGAAAAGGCAGGCTTTACGAACTTGATCTTTGGAAAGTAGATTTTTCACCTTTGCTTTCTATTCCCACATCATTTACTTCTAAGTAAAAAACTATATTCCTAGACAAGCGCTGCGAAGTGGTGCGAACGCAGTGAAGCAGACGCCGTAGGCGGCCGAGCGAGCAGCGAGCCACGAAGCATAGCGACCGCAGCCAGTGGCTGCGGATGGCCACAAAAATCCTAAACATCAAGAAGTCATCTATTGGGCAACTACCTTTGCGTTCGTGAGGCAGCCTTTGCATATCCTGTTTTTACCACGTTGGTATCCAGATCGATTTGATCGGCAGAATGGCGTCTTTATACGCAAACATGCAGAGGCTGTCGCATTGCGTCATAGAGTCTCGTTAGTGTATGCGTATGGCGATCCGGAGCTTACTGAATTGAAGATCGAAGTACGAGATGAAGCAAGTTTTCGAGAGATTTGTGTTGGCTTCCCGAAGGGAGACAATCGTGTCTTAAATGCGCCGCGCTACGCAAAAGCGATTGAGCGCGGACTAGAAGAATTGATTCCTGAGTGGGGAAAACCTGATCTCATTCATGCACATGTTTTGTTGCGGACAGCGCTTATGGCGGAGCGGCTCTCCAAGCGATGGAAAGCGCCCTGGCTGTTGACGGAGCACTGGACTGGGTATTTGAGCGGCGTGTACAAAGGGCTGCCTTACCCGAAACGTGCTTTATTTAAGCGAGCGCTCAAGCAAGCTGCTCATATTACAGTTGTTGGGCCGAGTATTCGTGATGCGATTGCTACCATTTGCGGGCACGATCGGCTCTCGATCGTCGCGAATGTAGTCGAAGCTGTGGAAGTAGAGTCTCCAAAATCTGATGTCATCGAGATTTTGAATGTCTCGGATCTACGTAATGAAGTCAAAAATGTCAGCGGCTTGATTCGAGCATTTGATGAAGTCGCTCAAGGTCGATCTGATCTGCGACTTCGCATTATCGGAGGCGGAGCAGATGAACAAAAATTACATCAACTTGCCTCTAGCCTCGAAAGTCGAGACAAGATCATTTTTGAAGGCATGCTCATAAATGATCGCGTGCTTGAATACATGAATCGCTGCTCATTTTATATCACAAATAGCAATGTTGAGACATTTTCGGTCGCAACTGCCGAGGCCATGCTCGCAGGAAAACCCGTGATCTGTACGCGTAGCGGCGGCCCAGAGCATTTCGTAACGCCTGAATGCGGACTTGTGATAGAAAAAGGGAATCACAAGCTGCTTGTACAAGCAATGAAGCAAATGATCGATTCACTCGATCAATATGATTCTGAACAAATCAAATCTGTTGTAAGTGATTCATTCAGTCGAGAAGCGATTGGAAACGCATTTGATCAAGTTTATCAAAAAGTGTTGAACCGATGAGCGGACTCCTCGAAGGCGGCATCAAATCGTATCTCAAGCGCGGCGCGATCGGTTCGCTTGTGCTACGAGTGGCAGCTTTGGGTTTGCTCTTTGTCTCGTCAATTGTGATGGCGCGCATTTTAGGCAAAGATGCTTTTGGCGAATTTTCCTATGTCTTCAATTGGGTGTTGTTGTTTGCTACGATGTCAACATTGGGCTTCGCAGATCTTCTAGTCAAAGAGCTGCCAGTACTCGAGAAAAATGATGACGATCTAGGAATAGCAACTTTAAGAACTACTGCTACGATTGCAACTGTTCTTGTTTCTATTTTTTCTAGCAGCTTGTTTTTGCTGCTGAGTTATTTTGGCATTACAATAGCACTTGAAAATTCTTTTCCATTGCTCAAAATAGCGATGATCGCTGCGCCGCTTTTCTCTTTGATTGTTTTGTGGCAAGCAGATCTACGAGCGCATCGCTCTGTCATCACAGGACAGCTGCCCGAAAATATCTGGCGACCAGCTTTACTTCTAGGAGCAGTTGTTTCTGCATATCTCGTTTCAAAGACAAGTGTTTCACTTCAAGCAGCAGTTGGATTTAATGTGGTCGCTTTTGTAGGAGCGCTCATTGTGATGATTCCCGCTCTAAAAAAGGTCAAGTTCAAGCTGCGCGGAATTAAGATTCATCGACATTGGCTGCTTGCCGTTTGGCCATTTTTTCTATTGACCTTGCTTGAGTTGCTCAATTCACGACTTGATGTTGTCTTGCTCGGGCATTTTGGATTTGTAGACGAAGTCGGAGTCTATACAGTCGCAGCTCGCTTTGCTCAGTTTCTATTGTTTGTACTCAGCATAATGAATCTTGTTGCTGCTCCGCTCTATTCAAGAATGTATGAATCAGGAGATACAAGAGGCTTACAAAAACTCTTCGCGACAGTTTCAGGCATTTCTTTGATTTGTGGCTTGCCTCTGCTTGTCTTTTTTGTTCTTGGTGGCAAGTGGTTGCTTGGCATTTACGGCGAAGGCTTTGATGAAGGATTCACAAGTCTACTGATCCTCAGCGGCGGACAACTTGCCTACGTCATCATGGGACCAGTTGCCTACGTTTTGATGATGTGTGGCAAAAGCCGATCTGTCATCATTGCGCAAATGATCGGCGTGATCGTGACGATCATCCTCGAATTGATTTTAATTCCGCGACTCGGTATCGAAGGAGCGGCTTGGGCACGAAGCGCGGGACTGATTGTCTGGCACGGAGCGCTTTCGATCGTCATCATCAAGCAGCTCAAAATCCTGCCTGGAATGCTTGGATTTTTTCGCTAGTATTGCTCCGTTTCGTTCGGGAAATCATTTGATTTGACATCGTCAATGTAACGACCGACAGCATCTTTCATGTCATCAAACAATTCCATGTAGCGGCGCAAAAATCGTGGCTGAAATTCCTTCGTGATGCCAAACATATCATGCGACACAAGGACTTGACCATCACAATCGCCGCCAGCACCAATACCGATTGTTGGTATTTCGATCATGCCTGACACTTCCGTCGCAAGTTTAGCAGGGATTTTTTCAAGTACCAGTGCAAAACACCCCAGTTTCTGAAGCAATTTCGCATCTGACAAGAGCTGACGCGCTTCAGCCTCTTTCTTTGCTCGGACCGTGTAGGTTCCAAATTTGTAGATCGACTGCGGCGTTAAGCCCAAGTGCCCCATCACTGGAATTCCAGCTGACAATATCCGAGAAATCGATTCTTGCACATCGGCGCCACCTTCGAGCTTGACAGCATGAGCGCCACTTTCCTTCATAATTCGGATAGCAGATTCAAGTGCGCGGCGACTATTTCCTTGGTACGATCCAAACGGCAAATCCACGACGACGAGACAGCGTTTGACAGCTCGCACCACACTTTGCGCATGATAAATCATTTGATCAAGCGTAATTGGCAACGTCGTTTCGTGACCAGCCATTACATTCGAAGCCGAATCACCCACGAGGATGACATCGATACCAGCAGCATCAATAATTCGCGCCATCGAAAAATCATAAGCCGTCAGCATGGCAATTTTTTCTCCATTGACTTTCATTTTGCGGAGCGTATTCGTCGTGACGCGTTTGACATCAGATTTAGCAGTACTCATAAGTAGTTCGTGTTTGTTGAGTTGATTATTTGGGGCTGCCCTTTCGCTACGCTACAGGACGGGCTATTCGGCAGCTCGCTATTCGCTCGGCCGCCTACGGCGTCTGCTGCGCACTGCCTACTATCCCTCAGCCAAAATCAGTATTTGTAGTAAAGAGTCGTGTTAAAGACTCGAATTGTTTGCTGTGTTCGGATTGAGGCGTCAAGATATTGTTTTAGCTTTGCTTCTGTATGAAAAAATTGTTTGTTTTACTTCTAGGAGCACTTTCATTGGCGAGCTGCTCAAATGATTTTGATGTCATTGCTGATTGGCAAGAGATTCCAGTCGTTTATGGGTTGATTGATGCGAGCGATACGGCACAGTACATCCGAGTTCAGAAAGCATTTCTTGATCCAGAGACAAGCGCAGTACAGTTGGCAGGAATAGTTGATAGCATATACTTTGATGCAGCAAGCACTTCAGTTGCACTTGAGATGCTCAATAATTCTGGAACCGTCGTAACGACTATCCCTTTAAATCGTGTCGACGGAGCGCTCGAAGGCTATCCAAAAGAAGGCGGCGATTTTGCCAATTCTCCCAATTGGCTCTACAAAACGACAAGCCCAATAGATGCAAATCGTGAGTATCGACTTGTTATCAATACAAGCAGCAATACTTATTCTGCAACGACAAAAGTTGTGAAGCCGTTTACACTTGACATCCCTAATATTACAGTCTCACAAGCTATTGTCTTTAACTACCCAAATGCTGAAACGGCATTTAGCTGGACAGCACCAGAGTCAACAAATGCAACACTTTTTGATCTTGACTTGATCATCACCTATCAAGAAGGAACACTTGATGGCAGCATCCCTACTGTGCAGAAGACCTTGACTTGGCCGATGCGCCGCAACCTCAGACGCGAAAGCGGCAATTCAGTAGTTAATCCAAGAGTAGCTGGAGAAGGTTTTTACTCATTTATTGGCGATGCATTAGAGCCACTACCAAATCCGACAAATGCATTTCGTTGCATAAGTGGCCTAGAAGTAGTTGTTTCAGGTGCTGCTGAAGACCTTGACAACTTCATAGATATTCAGAATACGAATACAGGAATTACAAGCGCAGAAGTCGTTCCATTGTATACAAATATCGAAGGTGGTCGTGGTGTATTTAGTAGCCGTCGCATTCAAGGGTTTGGTGGTTTTACTTTAGCACCTACCAATCGTGACTCACTCGCAAATGGTATTTACACAAGTGATTTATCATTTCAGCCAAGCAGCTTTACTTGCCCGTAACCTATAGCTTTTAATTTTGAGGCGTACATTTCTTCTTGGAGCTTTTGGAAATGTCATCATCTGTTGCCTCGTGGCGATTATTTTATCTGTCATTTATGCTGTAACTCCTATGTCGTCGAGTGATAATGTTGGTCTTTTAGTTCGACCAGTATTATATGGAGTTGGCACTTGTATATTATCCTTATTTCTTTCTATAATTTGTAGTGTATTTGCATTCACAAAAAAGGTAGAAGAAAAGAATAGTGAGTTTAGCATCTATGCTTTACTCAGTATTTTATTATTGCCTTTAATGATTGGTGGCATTAATATCATTTTATCGTTTGCTACTATTTGGATAACAGTGATGTTAATGTACCAATAATCGTTTTTTGGACAAGCGCTGCGAAGTGGTGCGACGTAGAGCGAAGCTCTAGGAGCAGATGCAAGCGAAGCGCAGCAGCCGAGCGAACAGCGAGTCACGTAGCATAGCGACCGCAACGAGTGAAACGAGTGGCGGATGGCCCATTCTTTCTGTTCTCATTTTTGTTGAAGACTGATTTTAAATTGCTCAACGAAGGACGCTGTATATTGCTGCCTTAAATCCCAAACTATGAGAAAGCTTCTTGGATTCGTTGTGGCATGTTTGATTGTAAGTTCTTTAGTTGCTCAAAAAAAGGACGATAAAAAATGGGATGTCAATAATCCTCCAGGCAAGTACAAAGAAGTTGCGTTTACTGTGAATGAAGGAACGTGGATGAATCTTGATGTCAGCCCTGATGGCAGCGAGATTGTCTTTGATCTACTCGGTGATATTTACATCATGCCGATTACAGGCGGGCAGGCTAAGCCACTTCGTACTGGTTTAGCCTTTGAGGTTCAGCCGAGATTTAGCCCAGATGGTAAACGTATTTTATTCACGAGCGATGTAGCAGGTGGCGACAATATTTGGTCAATGAATCGCGATGGCAGCGATGCCAAGCAAATTACGAAAGAGTCGTTTCGATTATTGAATAACGGCATTTGGATGCCAGAAGGTGATTATATCATTGCGCGAAAACACTTTACTTCGACTCGCTCTGCTGGAGCTGGCGAGATGTGGATGTATCATGTAAGCGGTGGTAGCGGCGTGCAACTGACAAAGCGTAAAAATGAGCAGCAAGATGTCAACGAACCAAGCATTTCGCTTGATGGTCGTTACTTGTATTACAGTGAGGACATGTATCCGGGCGGATATTTTCAGTACAATAAAGATCCAAATGATCAGATTTACGCGATCTTCAGATATGACACTGAAACTGGTAAAACAACTCAAGTAACAGGTGGACCTGGCGGCGCTTGCCGTCCTCAAGTTTCGCCTGATGGAAAGCAGCTTGCCTTTGTGCGTCGTGTCCGAACGAAATCAGTTTTATTTATCCATGATCTCGAAACTGGGCGAGAATATCCAATCTTCGATGGTCTTGGTAAAGATCAGCAAGAAGCTTGGGCAATCTTTGGCGCGTACACTGGATTTAACTGGACTCCTAATGGAAAAAACATTGTCGTCTGGGGACAAGGAAAGCTCTGGAATGTCAACATAGCTGCTGCAAAAGCAACTGAAATTCCGTTTACAGTTAATGTCAAGCAACAAGTAGCTGAGACAATTCGCTTTAAGCAAGATCCTGATCCTGATCAGTTTGATGCAAATGTCATTCGTCAAGCAGTCACTAGTCCAAATGGCAAACTGCTTGTCTTTAATGCCGCTGGATATTTGTACTCAAAAGAATTGCCGAACGGAACACCGAAGCGTTTGACAAAGCAAACAGATCATTTTGAATTCGAGCCATCATTTAGTCCTGATGGAAGTACAATTGTTTATGTCAGTTGGAATGATGAAGAATACGGTGCTATTCGAAGTATTTCAGCAAGAGGCGGCAGCTCAAAAGTTTTAACGCAAAAGCCCGCGATTTATCGAGAGCCTTCATACAGCCCAGATGGAAGTATGCTTGTCTTCAGAAAAGAAAATGGCAATCAACACCAAGGCTATATGTATTCAAAAAATACAGGCTTGTACACAATGCCTGCTCGTGGTGGAGTAGCAAAACATCTTGAAGTTGGTGGCGGAACACCACGTTTTGACAAAACAGGAAAACGCATTTTTTATGCAACAGGTTGGGGCATGAAAAAGAACGTCAAATCAGTTGATTTAAACGGACAGGACGAGCGCATTCATATTTCTGCGAAATATGGAAAACGATTTATGCCTAGCCATGACAACAAGTGGGTCGCGTTTACAGATTTACACAAAGTCTATATCGCGACGATGCCGCTCGTTGGGCAAACCTTAAATCTGAGTGCTGACACAAAATCATTTCCTGTAGCTCAAGTGGCAAAAGATGCAGGAATTAATTTGCATTGGTCTGCTGATAATAAAAAGCTGCATTGGACTTTAGGAGATGAATTATTTACGGCAGAATTAAATGATTTCTTTTTATTCCTAGAAGGAGCAGTTGATACAATACCTGCACTTGAATTAAAAGGGCAGCCAATTAATCTAAAATTAAAAACTGATCGTCCAGAAGGAATCATTGCATTTACAAATGCGCGTGTCATCACAGTAGATCAATCAGATAAAGTCCTTGAAAATCATACTGTGATTGTAGAAGGAAATAGAATAAAAACAATAGCGCCTTCTAGTGAAATTAAATTACCGAAAGGAGCATTCGTTCTTGATTGTACTGGTAAAACACTCATGCCAGGACTCGTCGATGTTCACGCTCACCTCGGCACATTTAGGCAAGGATTGAGCCCACAGAAACAATGGAGTTATTATGCCAATCTCGCTTATGGTGTCACATCGACTCATGATCCGAGCAGTAACTCTGAGATGACACTTTCGCAAAGTGAAGCAGTACGCTCTGGTAGTATGGTCGGTCCGCGAGTGTTTACGACAGGTCGCATTTTGTACGGAGCAGATGGAGACTTTAAAGCCCCGATTAATTCGCTTGAAGATGCTCAGTCAGCAGTAAGACGTACGAAAGCCTATGGTGCGTTTAGTGTCAAAAGCTATAATCAGCCGCGTCGTGATCAACGCCAGCAAGTCATCGAAGCATCACGCAGAGAAGAAATCATGGTTTATCCAGAAGGCGGCAGTCATTTCTTGCACAATATGTCGATGATCTTAGATGGTCATACGAGTATTGAGCATAATATTCCTGTTGCGCCGTTGTTTGACGATGTGATTTCTCTATGGGGTAAAACTAAAACTGTCAATACGCCGACTCTTGTCGTCAACTATGGTGGCGTCAATGGAGAATACTACTGGTATCAGAATACAAATGTCTGGGAGAAGGAGCGTCTTTTGACATTTACGCCGCGATCAATTGTTGATTCGCGGAGTCGTCACCGCACAATGATCCCTGATGAAGAGTATGAAAACGGACATATCCTCGTTTCTAAATCATTGAAAAAACTCACAGATGCAGGAGTCAAAGTAAACCTTGGCTCACATGGTCAATTACAAGGCCTTGCGGCACATTGGGAGCTCTGGATGTTTGGTCAGGGCGGCATGACAAATGCTGAAGTCATACGAGCTGGAACGATCAATGGAGCATATTCAATCGGCATGGATCAAGATCTTGGAAGCATCGAAGTTGGTAAGCTTGCCGACATTATAGTTCTCGAAAAGAATCCAATGACCGATATTCGCAATACCGAGTATGTAGACTATACAATGATCAATGGACGTTTGTATGATGCAAGTACTCTTAACGAGATCGGTAATTCTACTAATACACGAAGTAAATTCTACTGGGAATTAGACGGTTATAATCCAGCCTTCAAATTTCATCAAACATCAGGTAGCTTTATGCAGCCAAATTGCGAATGTCGAGCGCGTCCTTAAATCTTAGACTACATTCGCAACTTCAATCCAAAAAATCAAATAAACCCTTTTCTATGCGTATTCTATACTCATTCTTTATTCTGTGCTTTTTTGTATCATCTACACTCCTTGCACAAACTCAAATCTCTGAAAGCGGATTCAACAACTGGGACACAGCTCCTAGCGGCGGTTGGGAAGAACCATCTGGCGGCATGTGGGCTACACCAAACGCCACTATTGATGCAGTTCCAGTTTTCCCCCCACCGCCCCCAACAACAAAAACAACTGATGCTATCGAAGGCAACTTCGCTGCGCGTATGGAGACAGGCGAGATTTTCAGCATCCTTGCTCCTGGAACTCTCTTCGTAGGAGAGTTCGAAGTCAACTTCACGAATCCTATCGAAAGTGCAAAATTCGGAAAGCCATTTACTGATATGCCGCTTCGTATGACAGGCTCATACAAGTATCAGCCGATTGGTGGAGACTCCTGTGATATTTACGCAGTTCTTTGGGAGTGGAATACAACAACAAATTCTCGTGATACAATTGCTACTTGTCGTCTGCCAATAGTTGACAATAAGACTCCAGTCACGACTTACACAGCTTTTGATCTTCCGTTTACGTATCGTAATGGCAATACGCCAGATAGTATGACGATTGTCTTTACGTCGAGCTTTGCAGGCGATCAGTTTGAAGGACAGGTAGGAAGCACTCTCTTTATTGATGATGTCAAACTCGAGTACGTCAATGGTCTATTTGCTACACTCATGCCTGAAGTTGATGTCAATGTTTTCCCAAATCCAAGTTCTGAAATTGCGACGTTTGAAATAGCTGAAATACTTGAAGACAATCGACTTGAGCTTTTTGATGCGCAGGGCAAACTCGTCTATTCAGATGTCGTGACAGATCAAGTTCATACTGTTGATGTACGCCAATATCCTTCGGGGACATTCTACTATAGCTATACGAGCCAAGGCCGCGTTATAAACAGCGGGACGCTCCAAAAGCAGTAGTTCAAAACCTAAAGTGCTATATTGCATGAGCAAAACATCTCGTTTTGCAGCCAAA
Source organism: Saprospiraceae bacterium (assembly GCA_020631455.1). GTDB lineage: Bacteria > Bacteroidota > Bacteroidia > Chitinophagales > Saprospiraceae > JAHDHF01. Next base: position 18,343 of record JAHDHF010000011.1, on the reverse strand, counting down.
TACTCCACTTAAACTCAGACAATATGCGTTATTTGCTACTTGTCCTTACGATTTCATGTGCCACGTTTTGCTCTGCTCAACAATTGAGCTACGGCGTCAAAGTAGGACTGAACATCGGAACACCGATTGGACCATTTGAGAAAGGCGCGAAAGGCACACCAGGCACAACTCCACTCTTTGGAATACTATCTCGCTACCAAGTGACCCAAAAATGGGGTGTCCAAGTCGAAGCATTGTTTAGCCGCAAAGCAGCACGCTTCAGCACGCCTACCTATGACACGCCATATGAGCACGTTCAAGAAATTGTCCTTCCCGATACCACCGTATACGCGATCGTAAACACCATTTTCAATGGCGATATCAAAGGCAAGTTCAAAAATACATACATCGAAGTACCAATCTATGCGACCTATACACTTAATGACCGCTGGACTCTCGTAGGAGGCGGATACGTAAGCTACCTCGTCGAAGGCAGATTGACGGGTACAGCATCTGGGATTGTCGGTGTACCTGGCAGCAGTATTCCGCCTGTCGAAGATGAACCTTTTGATGAGAGCCAATACATCAAGACATGGGATTTTGGTGCTTCACTCGGAGCGGATTACAAAATCTACGAAGGTATATTTGCTGGACTCCGCATGACGACAGGTTTGACAGGCATTCTCGAAGATGACTATCCGCTCGCAGACGGCACATTCCGCAATGTCTACATGCAAGCCATGATCGGCTATCGCTTTAATAGCAACTCGCAACCTCCTCGCGAGGATATGTAATCTAAGTTTCATTTTTTGAGGCCATCAGCAGCCGCATTTTTCAATAGAAAAATGCGGCTGCTGTCGCTATGCTTCGTAGCTCGCTGTTCGCTCGGCTGCTTGCTGACGCTGCGCATCTGCTCCTTGCACTCGCACTACTTCGCAGCGCTTGTCCAGCATCTGTAGTATCTTCATAAGACCCAAACGATCGAGATTTATGAAATACATTCTACTCATTTTTTGCAGCCTTCTTACAATACAATTTGCGCAAGCACAATGCAACGGAATGTCGCATCTCTGCAATCGCACGTATGATCAAGTTGCTTATTTAACAACTCACAACGCCTACAACTCTGGAGAAGATGGTTTTCAGCTCCCAAATCATAATTTCAATATCGCTGCTCAACTCCAATTTGGAGTCCGTGCATTTATGATTGACATTTATGATGACAATGGCAGCACAATCGTCTATCATGGATTTACATTTTTGGGTACTGCTCCACTCTCTGGATTTCTTGACGATATCAAAACATTTATGGATACCAATCCAAATGAAGTGATTTCAATCATATTCGAAACTTACACAACATCTGCTGCAGTAGAAACTGAACTCCAAGCAGCAGGACTTGACACAATGGTTTATGCTCACACACTTGGTACAGCTTGGCCTACATTACAGACGATGATTGATAATAATGAGCGACTCGTTATTTTTTCAGAAAGTAATAATGGCGACCCTTCTCAGCCGTGGTATCACTACGTTTGGGATCATGCTGTCGAGACCGATTTTAGTAATAATGCCCAAAGCGATTTTTCATGCGCATTTAATCGCGGCGATAGCAATAATGATTTATTTATTCTCAATCATTTTATTACAACAACTTTTGGTGTAGGAGACGAAGCAGAGGCAGCTATCATTAATGCAAATCCATATTTAATTGATCGCTGCTTGCAATGTCAGGATGAAAGTGGAAAATTCCCAAATTTTATTACAGTTGATTTTTATGAACTCGGCCAAACAATGCAAGCTGTCAATATCATGAACGACGCTGTCTCATCAACAAATGAATTTGAGCAGCTTTCAAATATTGTCGTCTTCCCAAATCCTGCTCAAGAAGTTTTGTACATTGCAGCAGACGATCAGCTTGATATTCCGCTCCGAATCGTATCGATACTTGGCAGCGAAGTCACAGGTCAAGTATCTCTTACTCAAAACGCTACAACTGAAACTGTCCTTGATATTTCGCAATTAAGTCAAGGAATATATTTTGTCAAAATCGGCAACTCAGTAAGTCGATTTATTAAGCAATAAGTTGCTGCATCTTCGCGTAGGGATGGTAGGCAGCGCCCGCTAGGGCGGATTTTTTTGGTTCTATTTTTAATAGAACCAAAAAAAGCTAGGCTACCGTACTGCCGAACAGCCCGCCGCCCGAAAGTGAAGGTTCACTTTCGGGCGGACGCGCATAATTTTAATTAAAAAAGAAAGAAAAATACTAGCGATTGCGGCCGTACTTCTCGTGGCTCGACACCCAATCACTTGAGCTAATAGCAGAGGCCAAACTAATCTCACCTGCGAGGACAACTCCTGCGATAATTTCAGCAAATTTCTTAGCTTTATCTCGCCCGACGCAGCCAAGCATTTTGAGACTTTCTTGCTGTGTCGCGCCGCCGACTCCACCGCCATACGTCGCAATAATCAATGACGGAATCGTAATACTTAAATACAAGTCTCCGTCTTTAGTTAACTCTGTAAAGAGAATACCTGCTGAACTTTCAGAAACATTGGCGACGTCTTGACCTGTGGCAATAAACATTGCGGTAATTCCATTGGCAGAATGCAAACCATTATTATTGGCGCCAGACATAATCGCTCCGACATTAGCGACTTTTGAGTGGTGATGCAGCTGATCTGGCGTGACGCGCATAAACTGCTCGAGTACATCGCGCTTGACAATACATTCTGCTGTCACTCGCTTGCCGCGCGTGCGCATGATATTGACTTGGCTCGCTTTTTTGTCAGTCGCAAAGTTTGACTCCAAATAGAAGTTTGTGATTCGATGATCCTTGTAGTGGTCGAGTATCCAGCTGCAAGCAGCAAACGTCGCACGACCGACCATATTTTGTCCAGCAGCATCGCCTGTGCTAAAATTAAATCGGAGATAAGCAAAGCGATTAGATAAATACGGATCGATGTATTGCAGCTTGGCGACACTCGATGTTGCTTCGCCTTCTTCAGCGATTTTAGCAAAATTGACTTTCACCCAATCGACAAAATCACGTGCACCACGCGCATCCTCAAAACAAAATACTGGAGCGCGCTGCATGGCGTCACGTACGACAGTCGTCTTCACGCCGCCGCAAGCATTGATGACTTTGATACCGCGATTGTAGCTGGCTACGAGCGTTCCTTCAGTTGTCGCCATCGGGATCAGGAAGTCACCATTTGCATGCTCGCCATTGATTCGAATTGGCCCAGCAATACCCATCGGTATCTGAGCGACTCCTACAAAATGCTCAACATTTCCTTGCAGCGTATGCGGATCAAAGGAGTACTTACCGATGTGATCAAATGTCGCTCCGCAGAAGTCCTCTGCAAATTTTTGACGTGTCTTGATGATTGGATCGCCATAATCATCATTCCCGTCGCGAGGTATTTTTATTTCGACTTCCTTCTGATTACTGATCGCATCGTCAGCTTTTAAGGTCAATTTGCCAAAAGGCTTTGCTTTGAATTTGATCTCAACTTTGTGTTTTCCTTCTGAAAGCGCATCAATAGCGCACAAAATATCAAGACCTTTACGAAGCGGAAAATCAAGTGGATTGCTTTCCGAAACGTCCGATGGTTTGTATGCTTTGCCATCCAAGAAGACAGTTATCGCATCAATTGGCACATCCGTCTTGTCGATTTTAATTCCAAATAAATCAGTGATTGTCGCATCACTGAGGCGATTTTTCAGCGAAAATCGGACACCTTCAGGTGTATTTTCCATTGTCCCAAACGTATAAAGCTGCTTGAGAATAAGACTAGGTACGAGCATAGGTTGAGTCTAATAGTTTTTGAAAAAGTTGAGATGCTCAATTTACATCATCTCTCGTTTACTTCGCATTGAAATACTCAACACTTGTGAAGTACCTTGCACATATGAAACATCAATACTTTTTCATACTTATCTGTATATTCAGTCTAGCAGCATGTGTTTCTTCAGAAGATGCTGCTGAAGTCAAAACCGAAGAGCGAATCCCTGATGGTGATTTGTCATCTGATTTTGTTGTAACTCCAGGTGAGATTAAACCAACCGAAGAAGTCGTCGCTCAAGTAGAACTCGAAAAAGAAGCTGCAGAAAATCTCGATATAGCATTAAGTACTGACGATATTAAAATCAAAGTACCCACAATGGATGCGCTCGAACCAGATGAAATGATCGCAATGGTCGAGCAGCCAAATCCAGATCTCAGACCAAAAGGTGAAGACGGTCTCTCTCAAATGAAATTATTGACTGAATTAAATATCCTTCGTCAAAAACCAAAAAAATACTTAGAGCTCATCAATGATATAATCTCCAAACATCCGAATCATACATTTAGCTCTCAGCTTAATGATGATCAAATCTCTCAACTCAAGCAAGTAGCAGCTCATTTGCAGACATCTCGTCCACTGCCAGGATTGTATCCAAGCGCCCTTGATGAGAAGAGCAGAGCAGAATACACAATCAATAAACAACTCTCTGCTCGATATAACATACTCAACACACTAGCCACATCTTCAGATTGGTCTGAGCTTATCAAACTCGAGACAAGAGCTATGCGAGTCCAAGAAACTCAAAAAACAACCTTTATTCTTGTTTGGTAGCTTCCTCTCGGTACGGACAATGACGACATCCGCTACCGCAGCATGAACCACGCCGCAAGTGGTATGCTTCTGTAAAGACATACAATCCATTTTCGATATAATAATCGCGACCTTCTACAAGCGGTTCTTGATCCATCCCCGCAAAGATTTATCCTTTTATTGAATAAAAAAACATTGGGGCATCCGCTTCATTTTGCTTCGCTGCATTCAGCGGCGGGCTATCCGGCACTCTCTCCGAGTTCCTTTCAGGCACTCGGAGTTCAGACAACGCCTCCTATCCCTATGCCAAGAAAGAAATTAAAAAATTGAAATTAAATAGTACGTTATGGCAAATCAATACACAAACGACTTAATTCGAGAAACAAGTCCTTACTTATTGCAACATGCGCACAATCCAGTTGATTGGAAGCCATGGAGTACCGAGGCGCTTAAGCAAGCGCAAAAGGAGGATAAACTTATACTTGTAAGTGTTGGTTATGCAGCATGTCATTGGTGTCATGTGATGGAGCATGAGTCATTTGAAGATGAGGCAATCGCCGCATTTATGAATGAACATTTTGTTTGTATTAAAGTCGATCGCGAAGAACGACCTGATGTTGATGAAGTATATATGGCTGCTTGTCAATTATCATCACAACGTGGCTGTGGCTGGCCGTTGAATGCATTTGCACTTCCTGATGGGCGACCTTTTTTTGCTGCGACATATTTTCCAAAAGATCAATGGAAACATGTATTACAAAATATTGTGAATTCGCGCTCTGCAAAGCCGCTTGAAATGATCAAGTATGCTGACAACCTAGAAAAAGGAATTGCAGAAATGAATTCATTTTCAAGCCCTGATATTCCAATAGAAATAAATGAAAGTATAACTCAAGATGCTGCTCGACATATTGTAGCGCAAATGGATTTAAAAACTGGTGGCAGGAATGTAACTGCAAATAAATTTCCGATGCCTGTCATGCATGAGTTTTTATTAAAGGCGCATTACAAATTTGGGAATGAAGCAGCTTTAGCCGCAGCTGAAATAACCCTCGACAATATGGCGAGAGGTGGTATTTATGATCAAGTGGGCGGCGGATTTTCGAGATATTCAGTTGATCCAGCTTGGCATGTGCCACACTTCGAGAAAATGCTCTATGACAATGCTCAACTAGTAACGCTCTATAGTCAAGCATTTGCTCTTACAGGCAATCCGCAATACAAACGAGTCATAAAAGAAACAATTCAGTTTGTAGAAGCTGAATTGAGTGCACCAACAGGCGGATTTTATAGCAGCCTTGATGCTGATAGTGAAGGCGTAGAAGGAAAATACTATGTCTGGAC
>JAHDHF010000011.1:0-12318 GCA_020631455.1 Saprospiraceae bacterium | reverse complement strand
CATGCGGCTCGTGCTTTACAGAACAATTCGTATTTAACTACTGCAAAACGACAACTTGATTTTCTAATTAAACATCAAGTCGGTAAATCTAGTCAGCTTTTTAGATCTCACAAAAATGGCGTTTCGACTATTCAAGCATTTTTGGGAGATTATGCAACACTCATTGAGACTAGCATTAATGTATATCAATCGACATTCGAAATTGAATACTTGAATCATGCTCAACAATTAGCAGAATATGTCTTTGCTCATTTTCGTTGTGAAGAAAGCAGCTTGTTTTATACAAACTCTGATCAAGATGACGATTTGTTTATTCGCTCAGTCGTGACAGGTGATAATGTTATTCCATCTCCAAATGCAATTATGGCGGACAATTTAATAATACTCGGGCATCTGCTCAATAATCCAAAATATATCGAACATGCAAAACAAATGCTGACTACGATGGCAACTCAGTTATCGAATGCTCGAAATGCGAGTTTTTATGCGCGATGGCATCAAGTCGCCATGAAGCTCCAAACTCCACCCTATGAGATTGCAATAGTTGGTAAAAACTACAAGCAGCTCCTCAAAGAACTGCAGGTAGAATATCATCCGAATACAATTTATCTCGGCGGCGAAACTGAAGGTGATTTTGCATTATTGAAAAATAAGCTCATTGAAGGACAAACAACGATTTATGTCTGTCAAAATAAAACATGTAAGCAGCCTGTGACGACGAGCCAAGAAGCGCTCATACAATTACAATAAAACCCATTTAATACGACCAACGCTCTTGATATCGAATAAATATCTGAGCAAGGTTGCGCGCATCATCAATACCGCGATGATGCGTACCGATCCATTCAAAATTTTCGTGATCGACAGCTCGTTTTAATCCTATTGGCTTACGCAATCCTTGTATGCGTTTGTATTGACTTTTGACATTGATATGCTGCTCTGCCCATCGATATTCCATATCAAAACGCTTGCAATCTTGTACGAGCATTTTTTTATCATACGCGCCCCATGAGCAGAGCAAATAATCATCGTAATCGACTCCACACCAATCCATAAAATCCTCGCAGACAATATCATATTCATCTGCGCCATTAACTTGTGATTGCGTAATGGATGTCAGCTCTGTACAGAATGCTGAAAGTGTCGGCTGCTCAACTGGACGAATAAATTTCTCAAACTCGCTCAGTATCTGACCGTTTGAATTAATTTTAACTGCACCTATTTCGATTATCTCTGAGATTAAATGCGGCTGCTTATGTTGCCAACAAGTCGCCTCGAGATCATAAATAATAAAATTCACGAACCGAAGGTAATTGAATTTAAGAATTTGAATTTAGGAATACTGTAAAGAAAGCAGCCTTGGACAAGCGATGGTAAGGGGCGCGAAATGAAATGAAGCGCTCACGAAGCGCAGCGGAGTGATGAGCGAACAGCGAAACCCTGAATCAGCGCGGTGCTGCTGAACAAACGTGAGGCAGCATGGCCCATTCTTTTTATTCTTCTTCAGTTGACGTCTTTGCAAAAAGATTGCGGATAGACTGCCCAGCCCAACCGCTGAGCCCTGCAATTAATCCGCCTAAAATCATCGTGATAATAATAAGGAGATAGCCTTCACCTACTCCAATCATATCTGCCATACGTGTACTCATGATATAGCTATTGGCAGAATCTATCCAAAATGACCAGCCGCCCCAAAATATAAGACCAGCTATAAAAGATGCGAGAAATGCTTTAAAGGCATGTTGATGTAAAAGAAATTCAACTACAAAAGCTGCAATCGCTAAACTCCACCACGGAAGAAAAAACGATAATCCGACACCCAAAAGAATTATTAGAATAATTGATAAATAGAATTTCATCGTGCGGAATTTATTTTGATGAGTGCATCTTTTTCTGAGCGTTGATCAATTGATTGAAATAAATTCAAATCAAAGTAGTCGCCGCGAGTCCAAGGATCAACTCCATTATTATATAATGGACTTCCTGGATTGCCGCTCTGACCAGCTGGCACAACGCCTACTGCTTTGGGATAATCACCAAGCTCAACAATCATACGCCACGATGGGCCCCAAGAATTTTTTGTTGCATTGAGTGCGCTGCCATGGCCGCTGCTTTTAATTGGTTTAATAGCAAATGCAGAAAAGGCATCATCACCTAAATGTCCGATTTCAGTTTCCTTTTCTTCCCACCAGAGCGGAATTGAATGATCATCTGGATATTTTTTCGCAGTTTTTGTAATAGCAGCTCGGACAAGCATTTGAGCATTTTCGACTTTATCTGTCGTTTCAATAATATCAAATATCTGATCAGTCGGATTATTTGCTGCTAAAGAATACAAAGCAACATTATCGGGCCAAGTTGTCGAAATAGAATCTTTAACTGCTAGTATTTCATCAACAATTGAATAAACAAAATTCTTCGAGAATTCTGAATACAAAACTGGCACTTTTGAATCTTGATCAAAAACGTAATCCCAATTTTGTATTTGATTTACTATTTCCTTTTCGCGATCAGATAATTCAGCGTCGCCAAGGAGCGACAACAAAATCGGCACTTCATCAGCAGCTTTAAAACTCCAACTACTCATTTGGACTTGCTTCATTGTTTCAGCTGTGACGCGATCAGATTCACTTAATAATTTATGCGCAGCACGGCCGCGATAATCAGCAAACGATCCTGAATAGTAATATGGATAACTTGGATCAGTCGGATGCTGATTGGCTGAAGCTACAAATCCAGATTCAGGATTTTTTATATGCGGATTATGTTCAAATGGTATATCGCCCTGCCAATCATTTGCTGTGCTTGTTCCATCTTGTATGAAGCGGCCTTGTTGATCGCGTTTGTTTGGGAAGCGTCCATTTGACCAAATGGCGATGTCGCCAGTTTTTGATGCAAAAACAAAGTTTTGCGGCGGACAAGAATAATGAGAAAGTGCTTCTACATAATCATCATAATTTTTAGCAACATTTAATTTAAAAAACGTAGCAAGCTCTTGTGATGGTCTGTGAGCCGCCCATTTCATCGCCATATTTGCATTGCTGCGTTGCGGGTTTTCGTAGACAACTGGGCCCCAATAAGTCCACTTGACCGTATCAAGAATCGGCTCGCCGCCTCTATTTTTTATTGTCTCGATTCTAAATTCAGTGTCAACCCATTTACCATCGAGTTTATATTGCTGCTTCGTTTCGTCTTTCCATTCGATTGTATACCAGTCGCGCACATCACGCCCGACATTGGTCACACCCCAAGCAATATCTTCATTAAATCCAATAATAACACCTGGCGCACCAGGCAGCGAAACACCATACACATTCATACCTGGCGCATTTAACTGAATCTCATACCAAATACTCGGCACAGACAAACCGAGATGCGGATCATTACACAAAATTGGTTTTCCACTTACAGTTTTTGATCCGCTCACTGCCCAATTATTACTTCCATAATTTTTATTCGGCATTGGGATCGATTGAATTGGCAATGTCGTATTATCTAAAAAGCCTAGATCATTTATGCCCTCACTTGACTCCACATCGTCAAGCGAATCCCAAGAGACTGTACTCGGAATAATTGGTTTTTGTTTAGAAAAATATTCTGGAAACAACAAATTAAATCGCTCATCACCGAGCCATTTGCGCATAGCTGTTAATTCTAGATCGCTGTCATAACCTGTCAGCATGTGCGACATATATTTTAATAACAATGCAGTTTTATAAGGGGACCATTTTTCTGGTTTGTAATTCATCAATTTATATTCAATTGATAAATCAGCAGGACTTAATGATTCTATATATGCATTAATACCATCAGAATATGCTTGTATTAAATCAAAATACTCAGAATTCTGCTCCCATTCTTTGACAGCTACCTCAGCAGCCTTGGTCATCCCAAGACGACGTTGGATTTTATCCAAGCGATGCACTTGCGGATTTTGCCCAATTAATTCACTCAAGCGTCCAGCTGCATAATGAGTCTGAAATTCCATTTGCCACAAGCGATCACGCGCCGTCAAATAGCCTTGTACGTAACACGCATCACGCGCCGACTCTGCAAAAATGTGCGGCACCCCTCGCTCATCCATCACGACATCGACAGTACCACGTACATCAATAAGAGACAAACTCTCATCAGCAATGACATCATCGATTGCGACTGCATTTTGCCAAAAGCCTTGATTCGGCGAAAATAAATTACCGACTGGAGGCAAGCCAGCCAAAGGCGTATTGAGCGCATACAATAATCCTGCACATAAACACACCGCCAAAATTGCATTGAGGTATTTCATAGTCTGTATGCAAAGTACTGACTTTTGAGAAGTATTAAAAATTGGGGCTGCCCGCTCGCTCTGCTCACGGTCGGGCTTTGCGCAGTACGGTAACCTAGCTTTCTTTTTTCTAGCACGGGGCTTAAGCCCCGTGCTAGAAAAAAGAAATCCGCTCGCTAGCTCGCGCTGCTTCTATCCCTCAGCCAATTCTCAGTTTGTCATCGCGTGCTTGACACGCGATCCCACACACTACTACTGCTTAGTTTTAATAGTATGCTACGTATTATTTATATTTACAACAAGCAGTCTAGGATAACGAACAAAAAATAATTAAAATTTAACATGGTTTAAATTATGGAATTTTTATTAGAACTTATCATAACCTTCATATTCAGTTACCCAGGCGGACTTATACGCTGGTCAATTTTAAAGTTATTTGGCTCGAAAAAAACACTGAAGGAATGTATTGAAGCAGACATTACTTTGAACTCTATAATTTTTTGCTTTTCTATTGTCGCAATATTTTTAATAGTCAGTTTTTTGACATAGAAACTGGATTATCTATAAATCTCAATAAATGAGATGCTTCGTTTCACTCAGCATGACAAAAGAAAATAATTATTTTCTTTTGTCAAAAAGTCCATCCCTTTTAAGGGAAGAATTTAGGATGGATATAATAACAAAACCTAAGAATAAGACAATCGCTCCATCCCAAACGTCAGCAGCTTATCTATAAATTCATACGGCTTGTAGCCAGCTAGTCCTGCTTGATGAAAAATAGCAGTCGCAGGAGTCATGCCCGGCAAAGAATTAATTTCAATTATATCAACGTGGACGTCGCTATCACTTTTAATAGTGACAAAAGCATCAATGCGGCAATACCCTTCTACTCCACAAAGCTGAGCAGCTCTCAATAATTCTGTTTGCACTTTTTTACTGAGTTGAGCAGAAAGAGTTGGATCATCGTGATAGCGAGCAGGTGTTAAATTTTGACCTTGCCCAGCTAAGAATTTTTCTTCGAGCGATAATACTTCGCCTCCAGAAAGAGCTTCTGAAGGTTCAAATGTCTCCCAGACGATTTCGCCATTTTTGTATTGCGACATCATGCCACCAGTAATTTCAAAAAAGCGGCTCTTGCCATTGGTTTGAATTAATGACTCAACAAGAACACATTCCTTTTGAGGGAATTCTTCTTTTTCATCGAGACCAAGATTTTCTCTTAGGTTTTTATCATCCTCTCCATTTGACAAAAAGAGCATATCCAGATACGCAGCGAGATGTTGTTGATTATTTATTTTCTGCACAGCAGAGCTACAACCATCATCGACAGGCTTTGCGATGAGCGGAAAACCAAATTGCTTTTCAATTTGCTCAAGGACAGCATCAGCATAATGAATGTATTCTGTCTTATCAAAAATGGCTTGCTCTGCTCCGTGTAGACCATTTGCTTTTAATTTTTGAAGCGTCTTGTATTTATCAATAGTCAATGCTGCTCCAGCTGGTCGTGAGCCATTGTAGGGCAGCCCAACTCGATCAAGTTCTTGCTGCAATGTTCCATCTTCACCAGGGCGACCGTGTAAAGCAATAAATACGCAATCGACCTGATTTTTTAATTCTTCAATTGAATATTCAAGCGGCTCGAAGATTACATCTTGATCTCCAAAACGATTTGTCACATCTGTTAATTCTGAACGAATTTCCTTTAAAATCGGATGCGCATGATGATCAAGTACAGCATCGCGAATATCATCTGCATTATCTTTTAATAACAAGTTGACTGGCAGCCTAAAATAGCGCATTGTGCCATCGGCTTCGTGATGCAAGAAAATCGGAATTGGTTTATACTTGGCCGAGCTGCTGAGTTTTTCAAATACATTTCTTCCGCTCTCGACACTGATATGCCGCTCAAAAGATGAGCCGCCAAAAATTACAGCAACAGGAATTTGCTCTTGATTTGAATTGTTGTTTTGACCAGATAATTGTTCATTTAAATCATCACGTAATTTTGGAGCAGTATTTAAAACTAATGATCGCGATCGCTCAACTAAAGACTGATCAACCACATAAGTCAAAAATTGAGACGGTGTTAAACCAATTTCGGCTGCTTGATGAAAGAAAAATGAACTTGGCAGCATTCCAGAAGTCGTATTCGGATCATTGAGATAAATACGACCATCATCTAAATAAAATCCATCAAGCCGCGCATAACATTCAAATTGTAAAAATTCAAACATCTTGACACTTTCAGCTCGTATATTCTGAATTACAGATTCAGGTAAATTGATTGGCGTCAATTTGCGGCTTAATCCTGGCAGATACTTACTACGATAATCATAGACATCATCGCCTTTCACGATTTCAGTTGGCGGAAGTGCAACTGCTTTTCCTTCTGAATTTTTAATAACAATGCAGCTATACTCACGACCATTTACAAATGCTTCGACAGCCACTGACGTCTCTTGTAAATGACTGATAAGTTGGACCGAATTACTATTAGTATTTTGTAAATACTGTAATAATTCTCCTGGCGATTGAATGATCTCATCATCATTAGAAAGTGGCAGTCCTACTCCGCTTCTCACATCAGCGATGTTTGCTATAAAACTGACTTGCTCATCTTCCGATAATTGCTTGAATTCATCTATTGAAATTGTCTGAATAAAAAAGGCTGCAAAAATGCGGTCAATACAATCTTGAACGGGATCATCACCTTGCTTTTCAAAAATAGAAACACCAATCGAGCTGCCTTGATGCGACGGACGAATGACAAATTTTGCTCCTAGAGAATCAAATAAATCACCTACAATTTCTTTTCGCTGAGAATCAGATTTGAGCCAATCATTTCTCTGTATCACTTTTCCTGCGGGCGCGTAAAAACCTCCTGCTGCTAAAAGTGATTGTTGCATTGCTTTATCAATGCCTAGTGCGCAAGCTCGGATACCGCTGCCCGTATATGGCACATTGATCGATTCGAGTAAACCTTGGATTTGGCCGTCTTCGCCGTACTCGCCATGCAAGCACAAAAATGCCATATCAATCAATGACGGCAATTCTTCTAATGAAACCACTCGACCGACTTCGCTGATCCATGCATCATCTGCATCACCGAGATGCTCGACATAATTCTGAAATCGTTGATCATACTTTTGCAAGGCTGCTGCCGTTGGATAAAAATCGCGAATACTGCCACGATACACATATTGCCAGTCGAGCTCAATCCATCGCTTTTGGCTATCAACAAAAAGCAAAACTGGCTCAAAAAAACGCTTATCCAAATTATCGTAAACCGTACGCCCGCCAGCAAATGAAATCTCACGCTCACGTGATGGGCCGCCAAATACAATTCCTATTCGCATAGCACAAATGTATTATTTCTTACGTAGCTCCTTCGCCTTGTTTTTCAGGAGATTTTAGGCCATCCGCGCTACACTTCGTTTCGCGCGGTCGCTGTGCTTCGTGGCTCGCTATTCGCTCGGCTCCCGATTCGCTTCGCTTTCGTGATCTGCTTCGCACCACTCCGCAGCGCTTGTCCAAGTACTTCCAATGTGTACCATTTTTCGCATTTTTGAAGCTGGTTTAGTAATACTTGATATTTTAAACGTTTTCAGTCAACCAATGAAAGTTCAATATACAATCGGAACAAATGAAGCTTATGATTTTATCATAAGTGGCGATAGCTATCCAGATCTTTTTGCTACGATTGATTTCATCAACGAAAACTGGGTGCTCACAAATCAACAAGCGGGCGAAGATATTTTTGTAAACAGCAAAGAAATTTTAGCATCAAAAATCTTAGATAAATATGATATTATCAAAGTTGCCGATAAAACAATTCATTGGTGTAATTATTTATATGAAGGTGATGAACAGGATCTTTATGCCCGAGATATATTTTCCTTTCGAGGGCGAATGAGTCGAGCAAATTTTAGAGCGCTTAGTTTGCTTGTGCTCGGACTTTCATTTTGTATTGTTGCCTTGCCTTCATTTCTTGCCTCTATAATACAAAGGAAGCGAGGTTCATCTGAAGAGTTAATAGAAATAGTTCAATTCATATCTCCGTATATTTATTTTGGTAGCTACTCTATACTAGGATTATTCCTTTTCTCTATTTCGACAAAGCGAATCCGAGATACAGGTCATTCACTTTGGAAGCTGCTTATCCCGTTTTATAATTTGAAACTTCTATTTGGACACAAGTCAAAACTCGACTAATCTTTTACGGCTGAGGGATAGTAGGCGTTGTCTGAACTCCGAGTGAGTGAAATGAACTCGGAGAGAGTGCCGAATAGCCCGACCACGCGCAGCGTGGGCAGCCCCAATTTATTCTATTAAAAAAATTAGAACTCAACTAAATAGAAAGTACGACATTTGTGGAATGTCAGATGTACTGCTCATCACGCCGCCTTTTACGCAATTGAATACGCCGTATCCAGCAACTGCGTATTTGAAGGGCTTTTTAAATACAAAAGATATTACATCGTATCAAGTTGATCTTGGTATTGAAGTTATTTTATGTATTTTTTCCGAGGTTAGTTTGGAGTGTTTGTTTGACGATGTCGATACTGATACAATTGTATCCGAAAATGCGCAGCGCATTTATTCATTGAGGCAATTATATTGTCGGACAATTGATTCTATCATTGAATTTTTACAAGGAAAGCAGCCGACTCTTGCTCGTAAAATTTGCTCACAGAATTATCTGCCTCAAGCATCGCGTTTTGATCAATTACAAGAACTTGACTGGGCATTCGGGACAATGGGATTGCTGGATAAAGCCAAACATCTTGCGACACTTTATCTAGAAGACATTTCAGATTTTATTATTGAATGCGTCGATCCATATTTTGGATTTAGCCGATATGCTGAACGACTAGGTCGTAGTGCAAATTCATTTGATGAATTATATGACCGCTTACTTGATAAACCGACTTATATTGATGATTTTACCACAATTATTCTAGAAGAAAAACTACAAGAACAGCAACCCAAACTCGTTTGTTTTTCAGTTCCATTTCCTGGTAATTTATATAGTGCATTTAGATGTGCGCAATACATTAAAGCAAATCATCCAAGCATCAAAATTGCGATGGGCGGCGGATTTGCTAATACTGAGCTGCGCTCTTTGAAAGATGTTCGCGTCTTTGAATTCTTTGATTATATCACACTTGATGATGGTGAGCTGCCGATTGAATTATTAATTTCAAATGTCTTGAATCCAAATTCGAGCAATCCTGATATTCAATTATTTAAACGAACATTTTTACTAGAAAACAATTCGGTTGTTTATAATAATCATTCGCTGCGATCAGATTACAAACAAGCAGATGTCGGGACGCCAGATTATTCAGATTTATTGATAGATGAATATATTTCTGTGATCGAAATAGCGAATCCGATGCACAGCTTGTGGAGCGATGGACGCTGGAATAAACTCACGATGGCGCATGGCTGCTACTGGGGTAAATGTACATTTTGTGATATTTCGCTTGATTACATAAACAACTACGAACCTGTTGCTGCCAAACAGCTCGTTGATCGAATGGAAAAACTCATTGACCAAACAGATGAAGCAGGTTTTCACTTTGTCGATGAAGCTGCGCCTCCTTCACTTATGCGTGAAGTCGCATTAGAAATCATTCGACGCGACCTTGCTGTTTCGTGGTGGACGAATATTCGATTTGAAAAAAGCTTTACAAAAGACTTGTGCGTATTATTAAAACGCTCTGGATGCATTGCCGTTTCTGGTGGACTTGAAGTTGCCTCTGATCGACTTTTAAAATTAATAGATAAAGGTGTCACTGTAGAGCAAGTCGCGCATGTCAATCGCAATTTTACTGAAGCAGGAATACTTGTTCATTCATATTTAATGTACGGCTACCCAACTCAGACAATACAAGAAACTATTGACAGTCTCGAAATGGTGCGGCAGCTTTTTGAATGTGGTGTTATGCAATCAGGATTTTGGCATCAATTTGCATTAACGGCGCACAGTCCCATCGGATTAAAACCCGAAGCATTTGGATTAAAACCAAATTATGCCGAAATCACATTCGCGAATAATGATATCGACTTTACTGATTCAACTGGTATTGATCACAATCAATTTTCCTATGGATTAAAAAAGTCTTTATTCAATTATATGAATGGACAGTGCATAGATTGGCATTTGCAAGAGTGGTTTGATTTTGAAATTCCTGAAACAACTATTGCGGCTGACTTTATTGAATGCTGCCTTTCAAATAGACAACAAAAAATTCCTAAGCCAAGCAGCAAACTCGTATGGATTGGATATGAGCCAACTATCCAAACAACAAAAGAAACCATCGAACAGGAAGTCTATGAGTTTCTCATTCTTGAGTTTCATACAGCAAACAATACGATAGAGATAACTCTTGAAAAGTCTTTCGGCGAATGGCTGCTCGAAGAGCTTGAACGAGCTAATATTTATCGAGAGGAACAATACACCTTTGGCGAATTAAAACTATCCTTCAATGATGAGTTCGAGGATTTCGAATCTTTCTGGCAGAGCGAACAAATGACTTTATTGAAAGGCGAATTGTTACTTGTACTCTAAGTATCACGACTATTTCATTAACATTTTACTAGAACATACTCTTCGTTTTCATTGTAATTTTGAACAATGAAATACACACTTTTTATCGCTACACTTGTAGCAGCAATCATGAGCTGCTCGAATCCAGAGCGACCAAAAACTCAGGTCGAATCACCTCAAACTCAAGAAGTAACTCAAACCGAAACTGCTTCTATTCCCTCTGCTGAAGTTATTGACTTTGCAGAACTCGAAACAAGACTCGCTGCAGATCGAGAAGGTTTAACGCTCTATAATTTTTGGGCGACCTGGTGTAAACCATGTATCGAAGAAATGCCCTACTTCGTAAATCTTGACAAAGAAATGGGCGACAAAGTCAATGTCGTTTTTATTAGCCTAGACAATCCTAAAAATCCTGATCGTGTGAATGCGTTTATGGAAAAACGGGGCTATACACAAGAGAGCTGGCTGCTCAATCCTGGGCGAGATCGCACTTGGATAGATAATATAAGTACAGACTGGTCTGGCTCTATTCCGGCTACTGTTTTTGCAGATGTAAGCGAAAACATTCGTGTTTTTAAAGAGCGAAGCTACACAAGCGCCGAGCTCAAAGAAGAAGTCAACAACATTTTAAAATAATCGCTGTTTAGACAATTATGAGAAATTCAATCTTAATACTTGGAGCTGCACTATTTATGTTTGCAGCTTGCACAAATGCTCCATCTACAAATGTCGAGCAAGCAGAAAAACCTCAAGCAACTCAAACATCTTTAGATAAAAAAGAAGAAGCTGCTCAAGGCTACGATATTGGATCAAAGGCAATTGACTTTTCATTAAAAAATGCAAACAAAGCAGAAGGTCAAGCCGAAGTAACTTCACTAAAAGACTTTGAAGAAGCGAAAGGGTTTATTATTATTTTCACCTGCAATCATTGTCCCTACTCTGTCGCTTACGAAGACCGCATTATTGATCTCGATAAAAAATATGCGCCGCTTGGATATCCAGTAATTGCCATTAATCCAAATGATCCAATTCAATATCCGACTGATGATTTTGATGCGATGACAGTCCGCGCAAAAGAAAAAGGATTTACGTTCCCGTATATTTTTGATGAAACACAAGAAATCGCAAAAGCGTATGGCGCGACACGTACGCCGCATGTGTTTATCCTAGAAAAAAATGAGGCTGGAAATATTGTCCAATTTATTGGAGCAATAGATAATTCGACTTACGAGCCAGAAGATGCAGACGAAAAACATGTCGAAGAAGCCGTCGATGCTTTATTAAAAGGTGACGACGTAAAAGTCAAAAAAGTCAAGGCAATTGGCTGCTCGATTAAATGGAGGGCTTAAATTAATTCTCATATTTATGGGCCATCAGCGGGCGCGATTTTCAATAGAAAATCGCGCCCGCTGTCGCTTTGCTTCGTGGCTCGCTGTTCGCTTCGGCCTCAGCAAGCTGAGTCTGCCGCAAGCGGCACCACTTCGCAGCGCTTGTCCAC
>JAHDHF010000302.1 GCA_020631455.1 Saprospiraceae bacterium | reverse complement strand
GAGATCATCAATTTATCACTTGGGATAAATGCTGCTCCGACAGAAAGCTCCGTCGGCACATTATCATCTGTATCGTCAGTGAGCTTAACACCGATCGGACTAAACGCATGAGCTGAGATTCGAAACTTTTTCAAAAAGTCAGCCGTCACGCCGAGCTCAAATGTAAAAGCAGACGCATTGCCGTACTCAGTGATATTGAGTCCGAGATAATCAAATTGCGCTCCGAGTGAAACGCCTTCAAATAATTTCCGCGCGTACGCCAATCCGATCTTTTGCTCATTGTATGTCGAGCCGCCCAAGTACTGCACACTCAAACCAAACGTACCAGCTTTGGTCGGATAACCAGCCGCAAAGCCAACAGCATTGAGATCGCTTACCAAAAATCGACGCTCTGCATGCGCCGTCACGCTGAATCCTTCGAGATACGCGAGACCAGCTTGATTGCTGAATGCGCTTTGGATATCTCTAAAATTAACTGATGCGTCAGACATGCCTGCGCCTCGAGCGCCAGCCGTTTGCGGCACACCGACTTGTGCACTCAATGGCAGCATCAAAACCAAAAAAAAGAGAAGTGTCAATAAACGTAACATGGGCTGTTGCATTGGGCTTCCCAAATGTAGCGATCAATCAAGGCAATTCGGCAATCATCACGTGACATCCTTCCTAAAATTTTCTACTCTTGTGTGGAGAGAATAAGAATGGGCCATCCCTCGCCCACTTCGTGCGCTTCGGGTCGCTATGCTCCGTGGCTCACTATTCGTTCGGCTGCTGCGCTCCCCCTGAGAATTCGGGGTTCGCTTGCATCTGGCTCCGCCACCACTCCGCAGCGCTTGTCCGAGCAAAACAAATGTATATTCGCATAAAAGGAATAAGATATGTTTAATGTAACTCAAATTAAGATTAACTCGTTTAATGGTCTAAGCGATATCAAACTAGATGAGTTAGGACATATAAATATTCTTTGCGGAAAAAATAATACAGGAAAAACACAAATCTTAAACGCAATACAAGACCTCGGCATCCATCGACATAGTCAATTTCCAACTTCGACAAAAGGAACTATAACAAGAGAAGTAGAATCAAGTATATTTTCTCATTTTATT
>JAHDHF010000301.1 GCA_020631455.1 Saprospiraceae bacterium | reverse complement strand
AGCGAGCTGCGGAACATAGCGACCGCGACGTGCGTTAGTACGGCGCGGATGGCCCATCATCCGTCTTTTAAAAATCAATTACTTTTGTACGATCATGGCAAAGCCTGTCAATATTAATATCAAGAATCGGAAGGCGAAATTTGAATTTCACCTCCTCGACAAGTACGAGGCTGGTATCGTCTTGACGGGTACGGAGATTAAATCAATCCGTGAATCAAAAGTGAGCCTCACGGAAGCGTTTTGTGCATTTCAAGGCGACGAATTATTTATTCATAAAATGCGTGTAGAGCGCTACGAAGCGGGCACGTACAATAATCATGAGCCGATGCGGACGCGCAAGTTGCTACTCAAGCGGCAAGAATTACGAAAAATACAAAAGCGCATCGAAGAAAAAGGAATGACGGTCGTGCCGTATCGATTGTATATGAGTGAGCGTGGTTTTATTAAAGTAGAAATATTTACTGCAAAAGGAAAAAAATCACACGACAAGCGCGACTCAATCCGCGATCGTGAATCGAAACGGCAGCTCGATCGAATTAAAAAATACAGTTAATGTATTTGCGGCTGCTTTTTTGTATTTCTTTTCTAGTGATTTTATCTTCTTGTCAAAATGAAGCAATTGTCAGTGAAAAGCAAATACAAAAAGATGATACAATTCAAATAGATCGTGAATTTATTCGTGCTCAAATATCAATAGAATACGAATCAAAAGATACAACTGGCTGGGTTGATGTCATTGGGCTTGTGCCTGATGCTGTCGCAGATATTCGCTACGCTACTGAAAATAATTTTGTCGAAGAACAACTCTACGAATGTCCTGCTTGTCTACTGCGGCCAGAAGCAGCCGAAGACATGGCGCGTGTAGCTGACTCCTTGCGCACGCTTGGATATTTATTAGTATTGCATGATTGTTATCGCCCTGCATCGGTGCAGCAGCGCCTTTGGGATAAAGTGCCTGATCGCCGATATGTCACGCCGCCAGCAAAGGGCTCTAAGCACAATGACGGAGCAGCCGTCGATGTCTCTTTAGCTGATTTAAATGGCAATTTATTGGACATGGGAACCGATTATGATTATTTCGGTCGCGAGGGCTGGCATGATTATAC
>JAHDHF010000300.1 GCA_020631455.1 Saprospiraceae bacterium | reverse complement strand
TTGCGCGAGGAGCAAAGCCAGACGATAGCGGATTTAAACCAGCATGTGGATCAGGAAAATAAGCTTGGGCAGCGCGTAGATGGCCTTAATAACGATCTTAAGCGCGCTGATGAGCTCGTCGAGCGTATGAATAAACGCATTAGCGATCTTGAGCGTGAGCTTGAACATACTGCCGTGCTAAGCAATGAGTATCGCGGTGAGTCGATGGAAATGCGCGAAGAAGCACGTGAGCTCCAATTCGCCGTGGTTGCCATCAGCGATAAATATGTGGGCGACGTGAAGCTGCGCCGTGAGATTCAGAAATATCAGAAGCATCTGCTGAAGAAAATTGAGCGCATCAGAAATGAGCGTAAAGTCCAGCAAAAGAAGATCGAGGAGCTGCAATTTACTATCAAGCATCAATCGGTGAAGATTAAGGATCATGAGAAGGAAATCGAGCGTCTTGGTGCCACTTCGCAGCAGATCTTGAATAACGTGAATCATGAGCTGCGCCTGCCGGTGGGGAATGTGATGAACTTCGCTGATATGCTGAAAAATAGTTTTGATAAATTCTCTGAAGAGCAAGTAAAAATGATGCATGAGGAAGTTTATGAGAACTCAAATAAGCTTTCGAGTATGATCCTTAATATGCTGGACCTTGCTATGCTTAGCGCCAAAGAGCTGGAGCTTGAGAAACGTAATATTAATTTGAGCGAGCTAGTTGAAGACAGAGTGAATCAGTGCAGCAAAATTTACGTGGAAGACAAGCCACTGAAGTTTGATGTGACTACGGTGCAGCCGGACGTAATGGCGAATCTGGACCCTAATTATATGCGCCAGGTGGTTGATAATATCGTGATTAATGCGATTAATTATAGTTTCAAAGGCACAATCCAGATCAGGCTAGAAAAAGATGATAGTTTCATCAAGCTGGAGATTGAAGATCAAGGAATCGGCATGAGCATCAAGGATATGGCTGACGTGTTCGACCCATTCAAGATGGGCAGCAAAACTGAGTGCAAAGCCAAGGGAAGAGGCGTGGGTCTTGCGCTGTGTAAAACGGCAGCAGAAGCCCATGGCGGGAGCATCCAGGTCGAAAGCCCAGAAGGCAGAGGCGCCTTATTTAGAGTGCTG
>JAHDHF010000299.1 GCA_020631455.1 Saprospiraceae bacterium | reverse complement strand
ATTCAATATAAGGACAGACAATGCTATTTGAGCACATCATAGGTCAACAAGAAGTCAAAGCATCATTGCAGCAAATGCTGCTCAATGAGCGGACGCCTCACGCCCTGCTACTCCTAGGAAGTGAAGGCGCTGGTCATTTGTCCCTAGCCCTAGCGCTGGCTCAAAGTTTGCTATGCCTCCAGCCCCAAGAAGGATTAGCTTGTGGGCAATGTGCCATTTGCCGAAAGGCTCAAAAAAACATCCATTCCGACATTCATTTTTCTTTTCCAACTGTTGGCAGTAAAGCAGTGAGCAACCATTTTTTGGCTAAATGGCGAGAAGCTTTGGATGACAATCCTTATATGAATGTACAGCAGTGGTTACAACTGATCGGTGCAGAAAACAAACAAGGGAACATTACCAAAGACGAGTGTGTAGATATCGTTAAAAAGCTCAGTTTAAAAACCTATGAAGGTGGTAAAAAAGTCTTGATACTCTGGATGCCGGAATATTTGGGCAAAGAAGGCAATCGATTGTTGAAATTGATCGAAGAACCGCCAGAGAACACGCATTTCATTTTAGTGGCTGAGAATCAAGAACTGATCTTGAACACGATTCTTTCTCGCTGTCAATTGATCAAAGTTCCCCCCTTACAGGATGAGGCAATCATCGCAGCATTGGAAGGGAAAGGGATGGATCAAGAAACGGCAACCGCCATTGCCTACTTAGCAAACGGCAACTATAACGAAGCCCTCAATTTGCTAGCAAACAACGAGAATGATAATGCACAGTTGTTCTTGTCTTGGCTTCGATATTGCTGGGCTGGAAAGCCAACAGAATTGGTCAAATGGGCCGATGAATTTGCCAAGATTGGACGGGAAAATCAAAAATATTTGTGCCAGTATGGATTGTTCTTCTTTAGAGAACTTTCGATGCTGCAACTCACGGGCGAAGGGCAGATGCGACTACGCCCTTCCGAGCTAAAAACTGCTCAAAACATGCAAAAGGTATTGGCCTATCATCAGATCGAACCCATTGTGGATTTGCTGAATGAGGCGATGCACCATATCGAGCGAAATGCCAATCCTAAAATTTTAATGATGGATCTTTCGCTGAAAGTACATCGCATTATGAAGATTAAAAGTCAT
>JAHDHF010000128.1 GCA_020631455.1 Saprospiraceae bacterium | reverse complement strand
ATCCGTATCGATGGTCGTATCGAAGGCGAAGTCGATTGCGATGTCAAAATTGTGATGGGTAAAGAAGGACAAGTAAAAGGTAAAGTCCAAGCAGGCAGCCTTACAGTAGAAGGTCATATCGAAGGCGAAATTCTTTGTAGCGGTCAAATGCATCTTGCCAATACAGCAGTTATTAATGGCAACTTTCAAGCGAAAAACTTGAGCGTCGATCCAGGAGCAGCTATGAATGGCGAATGTTCAATTGCGTAATTGAATTTAAATATTAAGGGGCTGCCCCTTCACACAAAAGCTCCTTGAGAATATCTCAAGGAGCTTTTGTGATTTCGGGTGGGGCTGTCCGGCACTCTCTCCGAGTTCCTTGCAGTCACTCGGAGTTCAGACAACACCTTCCATCCCTCAGCCAATTAATGGTAAAAATTAAAGGGGAAGCCGTAGCTGCTTCCCCTTAATCTACTAGGAAGTATGCAAATTTATCCAGCAGGAGTATAAGGTAGCGCTGACTTATGTACTACAATTCGGAGTTTTCCTTCAGTGTCTTTGACGTAAGCAAAAGTGTATTCTACTTTTATTTCTTTGCCTGAAGTAGTCGTGAAGTAATAATTGCCCATGGCGATTGCCATGTTGCAACTATTATTGATAATTCCTTCATTCTCCCAGCGTACATTAGTATAAGGAGCTATAGCAAAACCTTTGTCCTCATTGTATGTGCTATTGCCTCCTACAAAATATGATAGAGCGCCATCAAATGTTCCACGAAATTGCTCCTCTGAAGCAAGTGTAGGTTTGAATAATACTGAGCTTAAATCATATCCATAAAGTGTTTGAATGTGATTTGCTGCAGCCTCGGTGTAATTTCCGCCTTCACTAAAGACTTTACCAATTTTGACAATTCCTTCGCCCCATTCTAATTGAGCAGCAACGACTTCTGCTTCAGTAATACAATCCGATGAGTAAAGCGTGACAGTACGATTTTCCATTTTCATTGGCTTAGCTTTTTTCTGAGCCATGAGGTGCGTACACGAGAAAAGTGTAAGTACTGAAAGAAGTAAGAAAACAGACTTTTTCATTTTGATAAGAATTAATTGAATGCCTACTTTGTAAAATGGTGTTCGGCTTGTCCATAGAGTTATTAATGGTAAAACTCTAGTGGAATGCAATTAGTTTTATGTTTTTATTGCGTTCTGTTTTCTAACTTATTGTTTTGTTTTTATGAATTGAGTTTTTAATAAGTATATCTTGGTTTTTCTTGATTCGTCCTATTTGTTTTTAGTGCTTTTTTAACGTTATTAAAACCGTGTGTTGTTTTAATTATTGTCATGCAGTTTGTTGTTTTTATTTTGCAATTTTTGATAGTTCAATAAGTCAATATTGTTTTGTAATTTAATTGTCAATCATGCATTTAAATATAGGTTGGACAAGCGCTGTGAAGCAGTGCCGATAGGCAGACGCCTTAAGGCGGCCGAGCGAATAGCGAGCTGCGGAACATAGCGACCGCGCCGTAGGCGCGGATGGCCCATTATTCTATTTTTTCATCTTCTAGCTCAAAGCCATTGTCTTTGGTGACTTGCTCATAAAAATCTGCAGCTACGGTATTGACGCGTTCCATCGTTTCAAAATTGGTTTGCATCAAGCCAAAGCGATATGTCGGGCCGAGACTCCACTCAAAATTGTCGAAGGTGCTCCAGTGGATATAGCCGCGCAGATCGACGCCATCGTCGATGACTTCTTTGCAGACTTTGAGGTAATCTTTTATTGACTCGACGCGCTCAGCTGGATCGTCTGTGCACATTCCATTTTCGGTGATGATAAGTGGCTTTTGGTATTTTTTATAAAAGCGGCGCATAATATGACCAAAACCCTCTGGACGATAGCCCCACATTTTGTCGTGTGGTGTGCCAGCTGCAGCGAGCTTGCCTGGAGTGTCGACTTCTGTGAGCGGAAAAGGTGTCAATGGAATGTATGCGTAATAACTTAATCCGATAAAATCGACTTCTTTAAATAAATCGGCGATCCAAGTAACGAAGAAATAATCTGCTAGAGCTGCAAGTGGCTTTCCGAGAATATTTGTTGCTTCAAACCAAGCATTATTTTTTGAGATTCCAACCCATTTTTCGCCGTCTTTTTCTTTTAAAATTCGATACGATAAATCATGTGCGCGCGACATGTTTTTTAATACTCGTATGGTCTTAAAAAATCGTTTTTGCTTGGGCGGAAAATTGCCCATCAAAAAACTATTGGTCGCGTAGACACCTGGCTCATTAAATGTGTTGTAGAGATAAACTTGATCGCCAAATGCATCGATGCATTGATGGACGTAATTCAAGAAGAACGGAATGTTTTTTTCATTATCCCAGCTGCCGAGTTCTTCAAACCAAATCGGATTGGTAAAATGATGTAAGACAAACATGATCTTCATGCCGCGGCCTCTTAAGTCATCAAAAAAATCGCGATACTCTTTGATGACATCTTCTTCGAATGGCATATTGGGTGCTCGCTGTAATCTTGACCAATCGACGCCACAGCGGTAGAGCGTCCCAAAGCGCGAAATAATGGCAGCATCTTCTTCGCGTCGGAGCTCATGATCGGCTGTACGATCAAAGATGAATCCGTCGTCGGACTTGAGTCCTTTCCATTGGTGATAACTCGCTGTCTCGATCTGTGCTGCTGCCGTAGATGTGCCCCAGAGGAAGCCTTTAGGAAATTTGATAGATGCCATGCTACAAAGCTAATCCGCTTCTACATGGCACAAAAAAAACCCCGCGCTAATTGCGCGAGGTTCCCTAACCCAAACAATGAAAAGAATAGGAATTAGATGTTCTTTCTTCCTTTCGCAACAAGTATGCATATAGAAACGCACAGAACGCAAGTATGATCACTCACTCTTTGTGACATGGTAATTTAAATTTTTGTTTGTTTTTATGTTTAATATTTTGAAATATTTGCTTATAGTGTGACAAAAATCGACTAAAAAAAGTGGAATTTGTGTAGCGCGGTTGAATCATGCTTTTATCGCGAACGGATTTGAAACTCTTGCGTTATTCATACTAACGAATTTGTACACTATGCTAATACTGCTTTCTCCTGCCAAAACACTCAATGAAGAGCCAACAAACAACACAGATTTCTCGCAGCCAGAACTCCTCAGTCAGAGTCAGGAACTAATCAGAACGCTCAAAAAACTAAGCCATGATGATGTCAAATCACTCATGGGCATTAGTGACAAACTCACAGAAACAAATGTAGCGCGGTTCAAAGCGTTTAAAACGCCGTTTTCTCCTGATACTGCAAAGTCTGCTATAGACATGTTCAAGGGTGATGTGTATACTGGTTTGGCTGCCGATGATTTTACCAAAGGCGATCGCACATTTTCGCAAAAGCATCTGCGCATTTTATCTGGTCTGTACGGCATCCTCAAGCCGCTTGATCTGATGATGCCATATCGCCTAGAGATGGGCACCAAGCTGCAAAACAAAAAAGGCAAAAACCTCTACGAATTTTGGGGCAGCACAATTACGGAGCAGATCAATGCTGACAAGCCGAAATATATCGTCAATCTTGCCTCCAACGAGTATTTTAAATCAGTCAACCATAAAGCACTTGAAGCCGACATTATCGACATTGTCTTTAAAGACACAAAAAATGGAAAACAAAAAATTATTGCTTTTTTTGCTAAAAAAGCACGCGGCATGATGGCTCGATTTATTATTAAAAATCGAATCAAGAAAATCGACGATCTCAAAGCATTTGATACAGCTGGCTACAGCTATGACGAAAGCCAGTCATCAGCTCAGACGCTTGTCTTTACTCGCCCTGAGCAATAATGCTTTAAAAAATATAACCTGCGCTAAAGCCAAGCAGAACAATGCCGCCTTGGCCAACTTCAGCGCCTTTGGTTTTGATATTAATTTCTCTACCAAGTGCAAGCGCCGGTGCAAGCGAGATTTTATCATTAAAAAATGTCGCTCGGTAGCCAACTTCAATCGTCGGTTGAAAAACTGTAATTTCAGAAGTACCAGTAATCGATGGCTGGCCATCTATATCATCCCGCCAATCAATATCGAGCCACCACATATCTGCACGGCCGCCTACAAAAAGGCCTTCGATGACATTCATTAAGTAGTATCGATACCCGATCGAAAAACCTGGCCCAGCACCAGTTTCATTGTCTTGTACACCCCAATCCTTACGATCAGCGACATTGTAGCCTATACGAGCATTGATCGCGTGACCTGGTAGCGAAATAATCTCGTAGCGAAGCCCGAAAATGGCCCCAGCTGGATACCACTGAGCCTCGATGCCCAGTTCGCGTTGCGGATAAACCGAATCATCTGCACTTTGTCCGATGAGTAGGGCAGTATTGAAAAAGAAGAGACAAGCGAAGAAGTATTTCATGACACAAATATATGGGCAGCATTCATGCCATCTTCTAGACAGGTTGTTGGGTTTTGGGACCATCCGCCGCGCTTCGCTTGGCGGTCGCTATGCTCTGTGGCTCGCTGTTCGCTCGGCCTCAGCAAAGCTGAGTCTGCTCCTTGAGCTTCGCTCTACGTCGCACCACTTCGCAGCGCTTGTCCTCTCAGAGCGTGACAGCTGCTGGCTGAGGGATGGGAGCAGCGCGAATGCAATGAGCGGACGCGCGAGGAACGAGTGCGTCTAGGCTACCGTACTGCGGACAGCCCGACCCGTACGTAAAAAGCTCCTTGAGATATTCTCAAGGAGCTTTTTTAGTGAAGGGGCAGCCCCTCGTCATCATTGTATTATTTTTTTGCCTTTGCAGGCTCTGGTGCGGCGATGCCTGCGATGACATCATTGACAAGTAGGCGACCGCAGTGCTCGCAAACAATGATCTTGTTTGCTTGGCTGATTTCGAGACGAGTCTGTGGCGGAATCTTACCAAAACAGCCTCCACAGGCATCACGCTCTACAGTCACAACTGATAGACCGTTGCGGTATCCCGTACGGATTCTGTCATAGCCTTTGAGGAGGCGAGCGTCTACTTTTTTGACCGCGCGCTCACGTTTACGCAAGAGTTTTTTCTCGTCTTCGTCTGTTTTTGACATGATCTCTTCGAGGTCAGCTCGCTTGCGATCGAGGTCACCTTGACGGCTTGTCATGCGCTCTTTCACTTTATTGATCGCTTCTTCTTTGGCTTCGAGAGAGCCTTCGATTTCGCGTATCTTCTTGAGTGAAAGTTTTGCTTCGAGAGACTCAAGCGTGATTTGCTTGTTGAGTGATTCAAACTCGCGATTGTTTCGCACTTCGTCAAGCTGGCGTTTGTAGCGCTCGATGAGTGTTTCTGACTCTTTTATGCGATTGTTTTGAGCAGTGATGTCAGCTTTAGACTCATTGAGTCCGTTTGTCATGCGCTCGATGCGAGTGTTTAGTCCTTCGATGACGTCTTCGAGATCTCGTACTTCTTCTGGCAATGAGCCGCGAAGAATTTCGATCTCTTTGAGGTCTGTATCAATGACTTGTAGATTGTGCAGCGCTTGGAGGCGCTCTTCGATTGTAAGTTCTGGTTTTTTCGCCATGGGTATGTCTCAGTTCGCTATGAAGCAGCTCAAATATTAGAGATAGCTCACGGGGTTTGTGACGACCGCCGTTTTGAGGACGGCAAAGGTACTGAATTTGTCAGATAGATAGTGCTGTAATAGGTCAATTGTATACTGTTCGCTCTCAAAATGTCCAATATCGGCAATAATAATGCGATTTTCGGCATCAAAAAACTGGTGATACTTGTAATCTGCGGTCACAAAAACATCTGCTTTTGCGGCAATGGCATCTGCTAGAAGGAAGCTTCCAGAGCCTCCACAGACGGCGATGGTCTTGATTTCTTGGTCTGGTAATCGTGTGTATCGTACGACCCCAGCCTGCATTTTTTCTTTTAGAAATTTCAGAAAAGCGAGCGGCTGCATTGGCTTTTGTAGTGTTCCGATCATGCCTGAGCCAATATTGTCTTCATCTTTTTTTGGAGATAGGATGCGAGTATTCTTAAGTCCAAGTTGCTGTGAAATTCGTGCATTGACTCCATGTGCGACGTTATCAAGATTGGTGTGAATTGCATATAAAGCAATATCGTGTTTGATCGATGCAAGGACTGCTCGTTCGATATATGTTTTGCCAGTGATAGATTTTAAGCCCGAAAACACTATGGGATGATGCGAGACAAGCATATTGCAGCCCTTTTCTTTTGCATCGAGGATGACTTCTTCTGTTGCATCAAGACTGACCATAATCCCCGTCACTTCAGTATTTGGATCACAGGTGATTAAGCCGCTGTTGTCATACGATTCTTGATATTGAGGATTTGCCAAGGCCTCGAGTGCTTGAATTACATCTTGTCTTGTCATAGATACTATTCTTCTGTCCTGCTAAGAAACAAAAAAGTCGGAACGCATAGCGTCCCGACTTTTAAAGGAAAAATGAATGACTTTAATCTGCAGCGAGGGCATCAACGCTTCCTGCTAAGATTGAAATCTCATTGTTAAGGACTTCAACAAAACCTTGTTCGATATTGAATGAGATTGTCTCATTTGCTTTATCGTTAGTCTCAATCTGGCCACTTACATCGTCATAAACACGATATTCTCCCGATGCGGTGACAACTGTGATCGAACCTTTTACTAGTGCAGAGACGATCGCTGCGTGATTTTTAAGAATTTGAAATTCACCGAGTGTTCCAGGCACCTTTACTGAAGTAATTGGCCCGTTGAATACTTCTCTATCTGGTGTCAAAATCGTGCAATGCATTGTAATTGATTTAAACGGTCAAGTTAAGAAAGCCGATTAAGCAGCTTCTTCAAGCATTTTCTTACCAGCAGCAATCACATCGTCGATTGTACCTTTTAAGTTGAAAGCAGCCTCTGGATACTGATCAACTTCTCCATTGAGGATCATATTAAATCCACGGATTGTTTCATCGATCGGTACAAGTACACCTTCAAGACCAGTAAACTGCTCTGCTACGTGGAATGGCT
>JAHDHF010000298.1 GCA_020631455.1 Saprospiraceae bacterium | reverse complement strand
TTAAACAACATGTGGCGACTTCCAAGCATAAAAGTGCGCAAAAATTACCTTGACGTACTTCAATAGAGGTGTTGAACTTCTGCAGAATAAAATAGCTGACCACAGTTTGTGGATTTTGTGTTGACGAAGCTGTAGATGTCAAAGGTCGTTCTGTTGTCAATGTTGTCGTCGGGTCACTTAATGCAGAGGTGACTGTACCATATTTGCTTCATTGTGAGGAAGTGCAAAAAGTCAATCACTCGACAATTTTCAAACAATCACCAAGAGTTTGAGCATACTATGACCTAGTAGAAATAAATTTTACAAGGTGCTTTTGCTGCTCAGTGACAGTGCTCCGTATATGAAGAAAGCTGGGCAGGCACTGCAAGCTCTTTTTCCTGATATGACTCATTTGACATGTTTGGCTCACGCACTTCACAACATCTCTGAACATATTCGCAGTCTATTTCCTGATGTGGACAAACTCATCTCATGTGGAAAAAGTGTTTTTCTGAAGACACCATCTCGATTGCGAGCATTACAGGAGCTTAAACCTCTTGTTCCTTTGCCGCCAAAGCCGGTGTTAACTCGTTGGGGTACGTGGATAAATGCTGCTCTATATTGGAGCAAACACTTTGCTGATATGAAGGAGGTAATTGATACGTTTTTTTCACAAGATGCTGTATCGATCAGAACTGCTCAGACATTATTATCCGATACAACAGTTCAACAGCAGTTGGCCTTCATTTCAACGCATTGTGCAAATCTTCCGACTGCTATCACTTCTCTCGAGTCAAATAAACTTCCTCTTTCACAGTCACTCGATACATTCAAAAACATTCTCGAACAGCTTTGTTCTATTCCCGGAGATAATGGTGCATTGATTAAAAAGAAAGCCGAGTCGGTGGTAAATAAAAATCCAGGGTTTGCTGTGCTCTCTTCTATTGCAAACATTCACCGTGGCTCTTCAGAACAGCTTTCAATGGATCCTACGACAATTACAATGTACAAATATGCTCCTGTTACATCCGTTGCTGTGGAAAGAACGTTCTCCAAGTACAAACACATTCTGTCAGATCGGAGGCAATCATTTTTATTTGAGAATTTAAGGAAAATTCTCATTTTATCTTGCAACCAATAGAAATCTGGTGTTGAACTACG
>JAHDHF010000297.1 GCA_020631455.1 Saprospiraceae bacterium | reverse complement strand
TCAAGGCTTGTGCGAAATTGGCACGCGTCTTCTCGCCGATGATGCCGAACTCGCCAAACATCTCACCATCATAGATGATCGTTTTGATGACTTCCTTGCCAGAACTGCTGTACGCGCCTACTTTGACACAACCTTTGATCAAAAAGTAAATTGGATTTGACGTATCGTGAGTCGTGTAGAGCATTTCATGCTTATCGACTTTAAAAAACGTCGCGTGCGGAGCGATACGAAGAATTTCTTCTCTGGGCAGGTCTTTGAAGAGAGCTACCTGATCAAGCATCGGAGGGTACGTTAAAGCAGTCATAGCAGAAAAGTTTAAAATGTCGAGCGAAATAGCTCTATGTCCGTTGACATTTCAAACTTAAATCCAAGAAGCTGCCAGCTCAAACACAAAAAAATCGATTTGTGAAATGTCGCGAGGACGACATTTGCACACAACTCACTGATTTACAACACATTAACAAATTCAAAAGCAATCAAAACTGCTTCAAAAAGCCGTGTTTACGCCATTGCATCAAGCAATTTCTTCTTCAATTTCTTGTATTCCGTCTCTGTCAGCGCACCTTTTTTCTTGAGAGCAGCCAATCGCTCGAGCTTATCGAGCACATCGTCTTCGCGATTTTTTGGTTCAGGAGCTGCCTCTTGCTTCGCCTTTGATTCGACTACAATGCGGCGTTCTTCCTCCTTTTCGTCTTGAATTTGCTTAGCGATCGTC
Source organism: Saprospiraceae bacterium (assembly GCA_020631455.1). GTDB lineage: Bacteria > Bacteroidota > Bacteroidia > Chitinophagales > Saprospiraceae > JAHDHF01. The sequence continues at coordinate 430 of JAHDHF010000297.1, read as the reverse complement.
TTGCCTTTTTCAAACTGCTCTTTGTAGGCTTTCTTGAGTCGCTCCGTATCAAAATCGAGAAATGTCCCGCCATTTTCAAAATGTGCGATAAAGACATTTCCGAGTGCATACGTCGAAGCACCAGACAAAATCGACATCGCCACGCCACCTACGACTGATCCGATCCCAGGTATAAACTTGACAGCAGCTTTTGCTCCGAGCTGCGATAATCCAGTGCCAGTCAAAGACGTCACAGCTGCCTTGCCGGCGTTTCGTCTAAAATCAATATCATACAGCTGACAGATCAATCGTACCATATCGAGCTGTATTCCTGTCACCGCCAAAAAATCGAGCGCAGGTATCGGAATTAATCCTGCTCCCATCGACCAAATCATATGCGATCTGACTATTTTCTGTGCATTTTCTGTTCTGAGTTCTGACATCGTGAATT
>JAHDHF010000296.1 GCA_020631455.1 Saprospiraceae bacterium | reverse complement strand
CTGTCAATAGCATCACCAAGCCGCCAAGTGCAGAGCTGCGACCCGATCAAAAAGATAGCGACAGCTTGCCGCCCTATGATGTGCTTGATGCAGTCTTGTACCAATATATCGAATGCCGTAAAGGGCCGCGTGAAATTATCGCAATGGGTTTTGACGAAGCCATCGTCAAGCGCGCACTCATACTCGTCAATCGAAATGAGTTTAAGCGGCACCAAACGGCTCCAGTGCTCCGCGTCTCAGATAAGGCATTTGGTATGGGACGACGTATGCCGATCGTTGGGCGCTATTTGAGCTAGGCTCTACAAGTAACCAATACCGATCAGGTATTCAGCGAGCTGCCCTTCGTGATCGACATGCTCCGAGAGTTTGTGGCTGAATGTGCGATCATCGCGCGTCGTTTTGATTATGTATTCTTCGCTCATCAAATCATCATTTTCAGCGACGGCGAGCAGCACGCCCGACGTCGGATGAAAGAAACGGATGATATTCCGAAGCTTGCCATCGTTTGTAGCACTTTTTGATTTGTATGTCGCTACCACGATGCGATCTTGCTTGACCTTGCCGCTCATCGTAAAGATCAAAGCATCACGATCGCGCTCTATAGGATTATACAACACATTGTCGCCTGTACCAGTCGTTGTGATGTCGTTATTGATCGTGACATTGGTAGCTCCATTGATCGCAGCAGCTTGCTTTTCGAGCTTGTCCGAAACCGTAGGCGGAAATGCTTTGACGAATTCTTGCAAAGTAGCAGAATTGATTGCGTCGCCATTGATGACTTGATATTCATACAGATTACCAATGATCTTTTTGATTGGCTTAAGCGACATGACTTGTATTTGCGATGTCTGATCGTGTCCAATAAAATTGAGCGTGTAGTAAATAAAATCGCCTTCTTCGCCAGCAGTATTGATGATCGTCGGCTTGGCATGCACGAGCATATCGCCGCCTTGATTGTACAATTTCATATCCTTGACGATCGCGCCTTTTGTCTTGATATTACAATAAAACGCTCCATCTACGGTGACGACACCTTTTTTGATTTTGACAGATTGAGCTTGAGTGATTCCTACCAAGCAAAACGAAAGAATAAAAAGAGTCAAAAAACGCATAAGCAATTCAGATTGTATTCGTGAAAATACTCAAAAAATAA
>JAHDHF010000127.1 GCA_020631455.1 Saprospiraceae bacterium | reverse complement strand
CTTCCATTTCTAAGGGAAGGGGTTTGGGGATGGGTTGGACAAGCGCTGCGAAGTGGTGCGAGTAAAACGAGCAGATGCCGTAGGCAGCCGAGCGACCAGCGAGCCACGTAGCATAGCGACCCGTAGCGCGACATGAAATGAGCGCGAGGGATGGCCCCAAATCAATTCAAAATTTGACATTTGAACTGACCTTGCAGCAATACCTTTGTGCTATGCAAGATGTGATCATCGTAGGTGGAGGAATCGTCGGACTCGCGACGGCGCTCAAACTCCTCGAACAACGGCCAAACCTCAAGGTGCAGGTCATCGAAAAAGAAAAGGGACCAGCAAAACATCAGACAGGGAATAATAGTGGCGTCATCCATAGCGGTGTCTACTACAAACCTGGCAGCCTCAAGGCGACCAACTGCAAACGTGGCTATGACATGTTGCTCGAGTTTTGCGAAACACATGCAATACCTTATGATCTCTGCGGTAAGATCATTGTCGCAACTGAAGAATGGGAAAAGCCAATCTTGCAAGGTATTTATGATCGCGGTGTCGAGAATGGACTCGATGGTTTGACTTGGCTCGACAAAGAAGGCATACTCGAAGTAGAGCCGCATGTGACAGGCGGCATCAAAGCGATTCGCGTACCACAAGCTGGCATCGTCAACTACAAGCGTGTCTCAGAAAAATATGTTGAGCTGATTGAAGCTGCTGGCGGTACGCTGACCTTTGGGCAGAAAGTCATCGGCTTGGATGAACGAAAAGGCAGCAGCATCGTCAAAACGACGGGCGGAGACTTTGAGACCAAACTTGTGGTCAATTGCGGCGGCTTGTACTCTGATCGCCTCGCCAAAATGTCGGAGCAAAGTATCAATATGAAAATCGTCCCTTTCAGAGGCGAGTATTATGAATTAACTGAAGATGCTGAGCATCTTGTTAAGGGATTGATTTATCCAGTTCCCGATCCAGCATTTCCGTTTCTGGGAGTTCACTTTACGCGGATGATCGAAGGCGGCGTTGAAGCTGGTCCAAACGCAGTCCTTGCGTTCGCTCGCGAAGGCTATAAAAAAAGTATTATCAACTTACCTGAATTGTTTGAGTCTTTGACCTATTCGGGTTTTATTAAAATTGCGCTTCGACACTGGAAGCAAGGCAGCTACGAAATGTATCGCTCATTTAGCAAGCGAGCATTTGTCAATGCGCTCCAAAAACTCATCCCAGAAATAGAGTCAAAGCAACTCAAACGCGGTGGAGCTGGCGTGCGTGCGCAAGCTGTTCAGCCCGACGGATCGATGGTTGATGATTTTCTTATACTAGAAAATAAACATGCAATAAATGTGTGTAATGCGCCATCACCAGCAGCTACGTCATCGCTTGCTATTGGTGAGACCGTAAGCGGCATTGCTTTAAAACATTTGGCTTAATTGTCAAATAGATTTTTTTTGTGAAGACTTTTTTATTTGTTGTATCATTTTTTTTGATGAGCATTTGCTCAGCGCAAATGCCATTTGAAATATTTAATTCAAGTAATTCTGATCTTCCATTTAATACCGTCAATGTCATTGTCATTGACGAAACTTCATTTGTTCCAGTCGTTTGGGTTGGGACAGAATTTGGTCTCGCTGCATTTTCAAATAATACCTGGACAGTATTTACTGAAGCAAATTCTGATCTACCGAATAATTCTATTCGGAGTTTATTTTTAGATGTTGATGGCAGCTTGTGGGTTGGGACCTTTCTAGGCGGATTAGCAAACTACGACGGCTCTACGTGGACTATTTCTAATACAAGTAACAGTGCGATAAGTGATAATTACGTCAGGAGCATTACTCGATATAATGGAGCATTGTGGGTCGGTACAACAGGTGGCCTCAATCGTTATGATGGGATAAATTGGACTACATTTATTCAGACAAATACAATTTTAAGAAGTAATAATATATCAGCCTTACAAGCAACTTCTGACCGCTTGTATGTAGGGACGATTAATGGCGGCTTGACAGTCGTACGAGCAGACACATTGAGCGAGACATTTTGGAGTGGTAATAGTTTATTGTCAGATAATACTGTCCGTGATATAGCAATCGGAAATACGCCTAATTCTGTTTTACTCGCTTGCCCAGCAGGTGGTTTGTATGCGTATGATGGTAATTCTTCTTGGCTGCAAACGACGACTGCAAGCGGCTTGCCGTCGAATGAATTGTCAGCAATAGCGTATCAAAATAGTCAAGCAATTATTGGATTTGAGCAAGATGGATTTTGTCCATATTCGGGTATTTGCAATCCGTATCTAAGCAGTAACTCAGACTTGCCTGATAATCATATCAATGATATTGCACTACAAAGCGATGGCGTGATTTGGCTCGCGACTGAGACAGGTGGACTTGTGCGATTTGATCCAAGTGTTTTTATTTCAGAAGTTGATAATTCTGAAGTATTTGAATTAACTCAGCAGCAAAATGTGTTTAGAGTTCATTCGCAAGTTGAAGCTGAATTGAATTTGTATTCAAATCAAGGACAATTACTTTTTAATAGTAAGATTCAAGAAGGTGAAAATCAAATAGAGCTAAATACATATTCTGCCGGGATTTATTTTTTGCAGATTCAATATGATGGCCAAGTATTGAATAAACGGTTTTTTATTATGAATAATTAGGGGCTGCCCTCGCTCCGCGAGGTCGGGCTATTCGGCAGTACGGTAGCCTAGCTTTTGTTTTAATAGCACGGGGCTTAAGCCCCGTGCTATTAAAATAAAATCCGCTCGCAAGCGAGCGCTGCTCCTATCCCTCAGCCACATATCAGCCTGAAGGGCTGATATTTTTCTAGTACGAAATGTATGAGCCCAAAGAACCCCGAAGGGGTGACAGTGTCACGCCCTTGAGTCGGACAAGCGCTGCGTAGTAGTGCCGCTTGCGGCAGACTCAGCTTGCTGAGGCCGAACGAATAGTGAGCTACGAAGCAAAGCGACCGCGACGAGCTTTGTGAGGAGCGGATGGCCCCAAATTTTTCTACTCAGATTGATTAAGAATCGTAAATGATGTCTTATGACGCAGTCCACGCTCATCCACAAGTGTGATCGTATGCTTACCAGGCGGAGGAGCTAGTAATTTGGTATGAAGTTGATCTGTATTGCCGAGATATTCGTCATTGAGATGCCAGTGGATGGTTGCGCCATCACGACGATGCACAGCCTCGAAGACAACGCCGCTACGTGTGCCATCGAGTTCGGTCGGAATGTAAAGTCTAGCATTATTTCGTGGATATGCAAGCTCGAGCTCAGAAGTATTGGAAGATTGGTTGGCAGCTTGGATGCAATCGGATCGATAAGATGGAAGTTTTTGATATTGAGCAGTTTGCTCTCTATAAAATCGATCGGCTACAGGCGGCAAAACCACAAATGATTTGGCAGTCATTTCATGTGCATCAGCGCAAGTAGCTGTGACGCGTTTGCCCTGCGTATCGATAAAAACTTGCTCATGATACGGACATTGCTTTTGAAAGGATTTGTATCCCGGGACAAAAACCGTATCAATCTGCTCGCAATCGCGCGTGGGTAGATAGCCGCTAAAGCGACAAACAGGAGTTGACTCGAGATCATCGTAGGGCGGATCAAACCACTCGCGCCCAGGCAAGACATCAAAGATGTCAAACAAGAGTGGCGCAGCGGCTTCAACGCCGATGATTCCAGGGCGGCCTTCGCCGTCGGCATTGCCCACCCAGACGGCTACGGTGTATTCTGGCGTCACACCAACAGCCCAAGCATCGCGAAAGCCAAAACTTGTTCCTGTTTTCCAAGCAACAAATCGCGACGAAGCAAAGTTCTTCCAGCGCCCAGCTGCAGCTGGGCGACGCAGATCTGTCATCATTTCAAATGCTGAATAAACGCCGCCAGGTTGTAATGGTAAATATGCTCGGGCTGTTTCTTCACTCGACTCTCGATTTGGTTTGTAGGAGATTGGCTCAAACGGATCTCTAGGATAATTATCTTGATCGCTTTGATATTCTGTGAGCATCCGCCCCATTCCAGAATACATCGTACCGAGATCAAGAAGCGAGACTTCAGCCCCACCAAGAATCAAGGTCAATCCATAATCAGCAGGTGCACGGTGCAGCGTCGTCATGCCCATATGTTGGAGTCGATTTTGGAATTTATCAACTCCATAATCATAGAGCAAGCGCACAGCTGGAACATTCAACGAGCGGATTAATGATTCTCCAGCAGGAATGACACCGCTGTAGGTTTTGTCATAATTCTTTGGTTGATAAGCACCGTAATATGATGGAATGTCTTCCACAAGCATATCGGGAAGCATTTCGCCTTCGCTGAGCATGGCTGCGTACAAGAATGGTTTCAAAATGCTGCCGCTGCTTCTCGGTGCTTGGATGACATCGACGGCTTGATTATGATCCTTGCCAGCTCTTGTATTGCCAACGTAAGCGAGTATATCACCAGTTTCGGTGTTAATAATTAATGCTGCTGCATTATGGATAGCTTGTTCGCGGAGATGTAGATGCTGACGATTGACTATATCATTCGCCAATCGCTGAAGATTAGCATCAATGGTCGTCAGCTGACGACTGACACGTTGAAAATCTTTTTGATTATTTTGTTCTACAAGAAATCGATCAGTCAAATGCGGCGCTAGATTCGGCAGCGGAATCGGTTTTTCGGGTAGCGGCTCTGCTTTGCTGAGCTCAACACTTGTCTCGTCAAGTAGCCCTTTTTCTGCGAGGCGATCGAGAAGCGCATTTCGCTTGTCAAGTAACTTTTGCCGATTGCGCCCAGGATGTATTAAAGCAGGTGAATTTGGTAAAACAGCAAGCATCGCGCTCTCCGCCCAAGTCAGATTGTGCGGTGAACGCCCAAAGTATTTCCAAGCAGCCGCATCGAGTCCGACGATGTTTCCACCAAATGGCGCGTGAGACGCATAAAGTTTGAGAATGTCCTCTTTGGTATGCGTTTCTTCGAGGCGAAGTGCTTGAATTGCTTCGATTATTTTTTCTGTAATTGTTCGACCTTGACCTTTTCTGCTGATTCTGATTGTCTGCATACTCAAGGTGCTGCCACCAGAAACGACACGTTTTTGCTTGATATTGAGTCGCATCGCGCGAGCAATCGCAAGCGGATCGACACCGCGATGCTTGTAGAATCGCTTATCCTCAAACGTCAAGAGTGCTTGCTCAAACTTGTAGGGAACGGAGTCAATCTCAGGAAAGCGCCATTGACCGTCAGCTGCTATACGCGCTCCAAGGAGTTGGTTGTCTCGATCTTCGACAACAGTCGAAACTGGATCTCGAAACAAATGCCTCGGCAAGCAGAACGCATAAGCGAGAGCCACAAGGAGCAAAAATGTTCCAAGTGAATACCTGACCAACCTTGACTGAAAAAGCCGCATCACCAACACAAGATGCAATGATTTGTGTAGATGATGCGGCTTTGATTATGAAACAGCTCGATCAGTGTATCAGCTGCCGTAGTAGTGCTGACGTCTGACTTGCGCAGCATATTTCGCGAGGCGAATCACTTGACATGTATAGCCGTATTCATTGTCATACCAAACGTAGAGCGTTGCGCGTTTGCCATCCTCGCTCATCAATGTACTTGGCGCATCAAAGACAGATGGTGCAATCGAACCAATGACATCGTTGCTCACAAAGTCATTCGAATTTGAATACATAATTTGCTCGACTAGCTTTCCAGAAATCGAAGCAGCACGCAGCGCTTTATTAATCTCGTCTTTGTCAGTAGCATTTTCAAGAGACAAGCTCAAAATCGCAAGCGAACCATTCGGTATTGGAACTCGGACCGCATTACCAGTCAATTTTTTGTCAAGCTCTGGAATCACTTTCGAGACAGCCTTTGCAGCGCCAGTCGTCGTGATAACCATGTTCATGGCAGCAGCGCGACCACGGCGATGCTTGTCATGCACATTGTCGAGGATGTTTTGTGCGCTCGTGTAAGCGTGTACACTTTCGATGTGTCCATCCACGATTCCAAACGAATCATTCATCACCTTTAAGACTGGCACAATTGCATTTGTTGTGCAGCTCGCTGCGCAGAAAACATTGTCTTGCTCGTCATTGAGATTAAGCGTTTCATGATTGACACCGTAGACAATATTCTTAATTCCTTTTCCTGGAGCAGTAAAGAGAACTTGGCTTGCACCAGGACGCAAGTGCTGACTCAAGCCATCACGATCACGCCAAGCACCAGTATTGTCGATGACAAGAGCATCATTGATGCCATGAGTCGTGTAGTCTATGTCAGAAGGACTCTTTGCATAAATCACTTTCACACGATGACCATTGATGATCATTTCGCATGCTCCAGCATCGATTGTGATAGTGCCACGCACTTTTCCGTGTACAGAATCTTTCCGAAGAAGAGATGCACGCTTGAGTAAGTCTTCTTCCTGAGTGAGTTTGCGGCTCGGACGTAAGACAATCGCACGAAGACGAAGCTGCTCTCCACCACCAGTTTTTTCAATCAAGAGACGAGCAGCCAAACGACCGATTCGACCAAAGCCATATAGGACGACATCTTTTGGCGTCATCTTGTCGCCACCAGCACGCTTGAAACCAGCGAGCTTATCGCCGATAAATGCTTCGAGATCAGTTGATCCAGACTGCAAAAACTCCATCGCCAAAACACCAATATCAATACGAGACGGTGCTAAACCTAAATTAGCTATTGTCTCGGTGATTTTAAGGGTTAAATCAATATCGATTTCAACACCTGCATACGTCTTGGCGTAAAGATGATGATTCAGTACTTCACTCGGACGCGCATCATAAATATCGCGTCTGAACAGTACAAGTTCTATTGAATGATCAAAACGAAGTTGGCTTACAAGCTTATGCAAGTCAGCACAGCTTTTTTCATTTTCGCGCCAAGCGGCTAGAGCAGTATCAAATTCCTGAGAATGGTCAGACATAACTGAATCAAAATTGTAAGGTGAAATGAGACAACAAATGTCGCACTTTGTAATGAATTCAAAACATTATTCATCAACATCATGATCAAGTGGAGTAGGGGCTGCCCACTCGCTCCGCTCATGGTCGGGCTATCCGCAGTACGGTAGCCTAGCCGCTGCT
>JAHDHF010000126.1 GCA_020631455.1 Saprospiraceae bacterium | reverse complement strand
AATCCTGCTAACGAAAGCATGACGATGCAGCTTGACGTTATCGAAGCTGGTCAGTTGACTTTTGCACTTGTCAATTCACTTGGTCAGACTGTAGATGTACGTCAGGTTATGGCTGCTGAAGGTCAATTAACTGAGACGTTTAATACTGCTGATCTAGCATCAGGCTTGTACTTTATCTCAGTACGCAATGCTGAGCAAGAAGTCGCTACAAAGCGCTTTACAGTACAGCACTAATCAAGAAAACTCGCAAGAGTAAAATGAAGCGTTCGCTGCTCGCAAGGGCAGCGAACGCTTTTTTATTGTGTGACAAGACTTGTTTAACAGAATTAAAAGCAGCGAATTGTAACCTAAGCGTCGTTTTTGCCGTACATTCACACATCAAACAGTTTATCTTTCAGTAAGCCTCATTATGAAGCATATTCTACTTTCTACTTTATTTGCTGTTTTTGGCCTTGTATCTGTCTTTGCACAGACTACGTTTACTGTCAATATGCAAAACCCTGTTCAGACAGGTTTGTCTTCGGATGCGTTTATAAAAGCGACATCGACAGTGACAAATAATACAGGAGCAGACTTGACACTCCGATGGAGAAAAAGTGTCGAGAATCTTCCTTCAGGATGGACAGCTTCAGTATGTGATAAGAATACATGCTGGTTGCCGACTGAGCAGTTTAAAGACTTTACACTTTCAGCAGGCGAGACTGCTGACATGAGTGTACAGTTTGAGGCAAATGGCGTCGATGGCATCGGAGATGTGACACTTCGCATTTTTGATCCAGCAAACCCAACTGAGGAGTATTTCAACAAGTACACAGCTGATGCAGATCCAAATTCAATTTTCGGTGCTGATGAAGTTGTACCTGTAAGCGTATTCCCAAATCCAGCATCAATGTACTTCATGCTTGATGGCGATTTTGAGATTGATGAAATCCAAATGGTAAATGTCATCGGCAAAGTCGTCAAAGTATTTAATGCGACTTCAGCTACACAGTTTGATATTAGTGATCAGACTTCAGGATCATACTTTTTGCGTTTTGTATACCAAGGAGAATTAATCGGCACACAGAGACTTGTTGTGCGTTTGCCATAGTTCATAATTTAAGTAATTTTAGAAGGGGCTCCATCGTACAAACGATGGAGCTTTTTTTTTATGCTATTCGAAATTAAACGTTTCTCTTCTTTGGTCGTCTATATAGGTATAGGCACAAACTAATTTGGTAGAGCATATTTTTCGGCACACAATTTTCAGATCTAAGAAACATGAGTCAGCAAGCAAAATTATTACACTTATACAGCAGAGCAGGATTTGGTGTACGGCCAAACGAGTTATCAAAACTGAATTCTACTGTCGAATCAGCTGTGCAAGATTTATTGAATCGGCATAATTCATCGCCAAAGCGAGTTGCTATAAACGATCCAAATCCTATTGGATTATCTGGTGATGATATGATGTCAAGCAAGTCAAAAACAGACAAGCAAAAGCGACAAGTCGCAAAGAAAAAAATGCGACTTTTTACATTTCAAATAGTTTGTGATTGTATACGTGATATGTCACGTACGTCGAGCCCATTGACATATAAGATGCTGCTTTTTTGGCATGGACATTTTGCCTGTCAAACAATCATCCCAGGTGATGCCCAAGAATATCTTGATGTTTTGCTCAAGCATGGATTAGGCAATTTTAAAGATTTATTATTTGGTATATCGAAGTCACGTGCTATGATTCGGTATTTAAATAATCAGCAAAACCGTGTCAACGCACCGAATGAAAATTTTGCTCGTGAATTATTAGAATTGTTCACCTTAGGCGAGGGAAATGAATATACTGAAAAAGATATCCAAGAAGCTGCACGAGCATTTACAGGTTGGTCTGTAGGTAAAAACGGATTTCGAGTTACGAATAAATGGCATGACAAGCGCAGCAAAACAATTTTTGGTAAAACTGGAAATTTCGGAGGTGAGGATGTTCTTGATTTAATTCTCGAAAAAAGGGCAACAGCATTGCATATCGTCAAGAAAGTCTATGCCTTCTTTGTTAATCAAGATATAAATGAAAGGCATGTAGCTACACTCGCTCGTAAGTTTTATGACAGTGATTACGATATACAGTTTTTGATGCGTGAGCTCTTTACTTCAGCTGAATTTTATAAACCTAAAAATATCGGCAAGCAGATAAAATCACCTATTGAGTTAATCACGAATCTCGCTTTAATTTTTGATCTAAAATTTGAAGACAATGTTGCACTTGCCATAGCTCAAGGTAGGCTGGGGCAGACGATGCTGCGGCCACCAAATGTAGCGGGTTGGCCTGGAGGAAGGGCTTGGATCGATAATTCGACTTTATTGATGCGTTTAAACCTGCCAAGCGTCATCTTCAAAAAAGTTGATGCAGGATTTAATGTCAGCTCACCACCAGAAGAACTCAAAGTCAAACCAAATAGTAAATTCAAGACAACAGCTAATTTGACTCCACTCGTCAACGCATTTGCAGGAAAGAATAAAGAGCAAATACTTGATGAATTGCTTGGATATCTTTTGCGAGTCCCACTTCAGATGAATCGAAAGAAATTAATGGCTTCTATTATTCAAGATAATTCTGCTGACTTTGTAAAATCAGCAGCCATACGCATTACGAGTTTGCCAGAATTTCAAGTTTGTTAAATTAAAAAAAAATAAAATCATGGGAAATCAAAAAAATAAACTACAAGAAGATCGCCGCCGATTTTTAAAACAATCGGTTCTAGCAAGTGCATCGCTGTTTGTTCCGCAATTTTTAAATGGGATGAATTTTTCAACTCCATTATCAAATTACAAAGGGAAGCGACTCGTCGTTATTCAGCTATCAGGCGGCAATGATGGATTAAATACGCTCATTCCATATCGTAATGATATGTATTATTCATCTCGCCCTACAGTTGCGATCAAGCGAAATGAAGCCTTACGCATAAACGATGAATATGGCCTCAATCCAAATATGAAAGCATTTAAAGAGCTGTATGATGATGGCCTACTTTCTATTGTCAGCGGTGTCGGTTACCCAAACCCGAATCGCTCGCACTTTACAAGTATGGACGTTTGGCATTCGGCATCACTCCGTGAGACAGAGATGAATTCAGGCTGGCTCGGTCGATACCTTGACTCCCAATGCGGAGGCTGTGACCATATTTATCATGCACTCGACATTAATGATAGTTTGCACCTTGCACTCAGAGGCAAACTCCGCAATGGATTCGCCGCCAAGCGACCAGAGACTGTTCGCAACTTGACTCGAAATCGATTTATCCAATCATCGGCTGATCATCACGGATCACACGATGATCATCATCATGACCATGTAGATTATCTCTACAAAACGCTCGTAGACACACGCGATGCAGCTGAGTATTTGCACCAGCAAGGCAAGATATACAAGTCAAAAGTGCGATACCCAAATAGCAAAGTCGCCAAAGACCTCAAACAAGTCGCTGAGCTTATCAATAGCGGCACCGAAACACAGATTTACTACGTAAGTCATGGCTCATTTGATACGCATACAGCCCAAAAATCGCGTCAAGGTCGCCTTCTCAAGCAATATGCCGACGGACTCCGAGCATTTCTCAAAGACCTGAAAGCTGGTGGTACTCTGGATGATACACTTGTGATGACATTTAGCGAATTTGGGCGACGCGTCAAGCAAAATGGCAGCAATGGCACAGATCACGGAGCAGCCAATGTGCTATTCATGGCTGGGGGATCTTTGCGTAAAAAAGGTCTGATTAATACCCAAAAATCAGCCCTCACTCTTGAAAATGGCGACCTCAAATACAACCTAGATTTTAGACGAGTCTACGCCGATGTGCTCGGCAATTGGCTCCAGGCTGATGCGCAAGCGATACTCGGTGAGCGCTTCCAGCCGCTCGGTTTAGTGTAGTATTTTGTTGATTTTAGGCCATCCGCCATTCGCGAGCTCATGGCGGTCGCTATGCTTCGTGGCTCGCTGATCGCTCGGCCGCCTTCATGTTATTACGGCGTCTGCTGCGCACCACTTCGCAGCGCTTGTCCGAGCAGCCTCAATGTATCAGGACAGGTCGGCTGAGGGATAGGAGCAGCGCGAGCTTGCGAGCGGACGCCAAGCGAAGCGCTGGCGGCTAGGCTGCCGTACTGCGCATAGCCCGACCCGAAGCATCTTGATGCGAGGGGCAGCCCCAACTTTTGAGAAAAAATCTCGTAGACAATACTAGGTTTAACGTTGTGAATCAGAAATAAACACAGATCGGTTGCATTGGTTGATGAAATAATCTGTTAAATTTGGAAGTTATAGTAGTGTTCTATCCAATTTAGAGCATTCACTCTGTCACATTGTCTCTTGAGTATGAAAATCCGTTTTTACGCTTTACTTTTTTGTGGTCTTGTTGCCTCGTTTGTATTACCAAATCAAGCAGAAGCTTCACATGCCATGGGTGCAGACCTTACATATCAGTGTGTAGGTCCCAATCAATACTTGGTTACGCTCCGATTTTTTAGAGACTGTCGTGGTATTTCGCCGCTCAGTAGCTATCCAGTATCGATCAGTTCTGCTCAATGTGGTGTGACACAATCACTAACAGTAAACCAAGTCGGCAGCCCGACGATCATTACGCCGCTCTGTCCTCAAGAGCCAGATTTGTGTGATGGAAGTGGTATTTACGGTATCCAGGAATACGTCTATCAAGGTACAGTGACATTGCCTGCTGGATGTGGAAGCGACTGGATACTCGGATGGACTGAGTGCTGCCGAAACTCGGCGATCACAACGCTTGGCAATCCAGGCTCAGAAGACTTTTATGTAGAGACGCAACTTGACAATACGTTGCCAGACTGTAACAACTCGCCTTCATTTCTCAATATCCCGACACCGTTTACGTGTGTAGGGCAGCAGACATTTTACAACCACGGCGTGACTGACGTGGATGGTGATAGCCTTGTCTTTAGCTTAACGAATTGTGAGAATGATCCAGGTAGCTCAGTTGGCTATAACGGTGGTTTTGGAGGTACGACGCCACTTACTACTGCTGGCGGTGTCACAATTGATCCAACTAATGGTGCAATTGAATTTACACCAACCACGACGCAAGTCGGTGTGCTTTGTGTACTCGTAGAAGAATATCGTGATGGCGTCAAGATCGGTGAAGTCGTTCGTGATATGCAGTTTACAGTCATTAATTGTACGAATACAATTCCGATTGCATCTGGTATTGATGGTACGGCTACGGCAGCAGGTTCGACGGGGCCATTTTCGATTTCGACTTGTGCGAATCAACAAGTCTGTTTTGATATTGAGACATTTGATAATGATGGAAATGACTTAACGCTTAATTGGAATAATGCGATTCCGGGAGCATCGTTTACTGTCAATGGAGCACAACCGCCAAGTGCAACATTTTGCTGGACTCCAACTGATACTGATGAAGGAGCAAATACATTTACTATAACTGTAGAGGATGATGCTTGTCCAGTCATTGGTACGAATACATTTAGCTATACTGTTAATGTCATACCTAACCCTAACCCGCCAGTAGATGCTGGACCAGACGTTAACGTTTGTGCTGGCGGTACAGCAACGCTCAACGCGACTTCAGCTGCTACAAATATTACGGGATACAGTTGGTCCCCTACGACTGGTTTGTCAAACCCAAATTCTGCTACAACCGATGCAACTGTAACTCAAACAACAGTTTATACTGTTACGACAACTTATGCGGATGGTTGTAGTTCGTCTGATTATGTAACTGTGATTGTAGATCCAGCGCCTTCAGTTTTTGTAACTCCAAATACGATTACAGTCTGTGGTGGTGGCACAGCGTTTTTAACAGCTTCTAGTAGTGACCCTTTGGGTACTTTTGAATGGTTTGATGCTGGGAATGTGTCAGTAAATACAGGTGCTACGTTCAATGCACCTGCGGGGACATATACTGTTGAAGTCACGGGAGCAAATAATTGTACGAATACAACGACTGTTGAGGTGCTTGAGAATCAACCGCCAGCATTAGATGAGTGTGTTAATATCTATGTAACAACAACGGGTCTTCCTAGTAATCCAGGGACACAAGAAGCGCCAACAACTTTAGAAATGGCTGTTCAAATGGCAGCATGTAATAACACAATAATCAAAGTAGATCAAGGAACATATAATATAAATAACAACCTTCAAGTATCTAGTTTCACAACAATTGAGGGTGGTTTTGATTCTGCAAATGGTTGGATAAAAAATAGCCAACAAGGGTGGAGTACAATAAATAGAACTGCACTTAATCCTTCAGGCCCTGCAGGTTCACCACGCATTGTTGCAATTGAATCAAATGGTTCGACTGGGTTTAGACTACAAGATTTGACAATTACTACAGTAGATAACCCTACTATTGGGCGAACTACTGGAGGTGTCTCAACGTATGGTGTTCATTTCACAGCTTGCTCAAATTATAATATAGTCAGATGTCAGATTGAAGCTGGTCAAGGAGGTCAAGGAGCTAATGGACAAACAGGAACTAGTGGAGCAAATGGTGCTAATGGTATTAATGGCGGCACTGGATCTTGTGATGGATCTTGTGATATTCTAGGAAATGGCTGTTCACCTGGCGGAAATGGTGGTGCTGGAGGGAATGGAGCGCTCAATGGATCAGGAACTAATGGAATTGGAGCACCAACAACTATTGCTCCTGGCTCTGGATCAACAGCAGGTACCGCTGGTACAGCAAGTACAACCTTCCAAAATGGAGGCGGTGGTGGATCTGGTGGATCTGGTGCACACGAGGACTCGGGCACAGATAATGGCGCAACTGGTGGTAATGGTGGTGGCGTTTCAGGTGGAACACCAGGCACTAATTTCGGTGCAGGATCTCCTGGTACCGATAATGCTACTTGTCCTTTACTTGGAGGAGGAGATCCTGCAGGATCTGGAGGGAATGGTGCAAATGGTGTAACAGGTCAGTCGGGTACTGTTGGAGCCTTAGGTGGAGCAGGTGCTTTTGTCGCTGGTTATTATCAACCAGGTGGACAAGGTGGAAATGGTACATTTGCTGGTGGTGGATCTGGTGGTGCTGGCGGCGGCGGCGGTGGAGCACAACGAGGAGGTATATGTGAAAATGGTCCAGGTAACGGCGGCGGCGGCGGCGGCGGCGGCGGACAAGGCGGCTTTGGAGGTACAGGCGGTT
>JAHDHF010000125.1:5392-7187 GCA_020631455.1 Saprospiraceae bacterium | reverse complement strand
GCGGCCGAGCGAACAGCGAGCCACGGAGCATAGCGACAGCCGCCGCATTTTTCTATTGAATGTTTAATAGAAAATGCGGCGGCTGATGGCCCATAAAAAAGAGTGGTTTACTCTGCTGTTGGAGCGTCTGCGAGTTCGACAGCTTCGAGATTGGCGATCTCTTTGTCGATGTAATACAAGCTCTGCGGCCCGCCACCGATAAGTGTGATACGGTCGATGATATTGCGCATGACGGCTTCTTCTTCGCGCTGCTCGGTGACAAACCAATCGAGGAAGTTGAGCGTCGCATAGTCTTTGGCATCATAGCTGGCTGCTACGATCTCGTTGATACTGGCTGATACTTTTTGCTCATGCTCAAAGGTCATCTTGAAGACTGTCTGAATATCTGCAAACTCGAGCGGCGGCTGCTCAACAGCTGGCGTGATCGCGTGATGACCTGCTTCGCCAACGTACTTGAAGAATTTGAGCATGTGCATGCGCTCCTCTTCGCTCTGGCGATGAAAAAAATCTGCGCAGCCGCTCAAGCCTTGGTCATCGCACCAGGACGCCATGCTGAGATAGAGATTGGATGCGTGCGCTTCGAGCGCTATTTGTCTATTGAGATGATCGAGTACTGTCTGATGGAGCATTTTATTTGATTTTGTGATCTACTATTATAAATGACGATCAAAAACAATTAGTTTGTGCATTGTACAGATTTTTGTTCTTTAAAATTGATCTGTATTAGAATAAGGAATGCGCTATGGATCTTTTGGATGATGATATGGTCAATACTGATGACTTTGAGCCAAAAGGCTATGGGAAATGGCTGGCGACTTTACTAGAAGGTGTGCCGCTGTTTATCATCATTTTCGGACTGTTTTTGCGCTATCGTCGGATGACTGGCGAGAGTACATTAGGCTTCACACCAGAGCTGATCATTGCTGTTGGTGCTTGTATCGCAGGTATTGTTTACTTACTGTTTACGCACGTTTTATTTCCTCGGCAATCAGCAGCTCTCATCGACAAAGTAGCTGAAGGTGCATTTCGCATTTGCTTATTTGTATTTATGATTTGGTTGGGCTTGTCATTTTATTCTTTTAGTCTTCCATTTGCGATTATAATAATAGGCGGATTCGCTGCTACATGTTGCATTTTATCTGGTGGATTTATATTGACCCAATCAAGTGATCAATCAGCACGTAGAGAATGGGCACTTAAACTTCTGTCACGCGCTCTTGCAGTTTCGTTTTTAATTTTTATTATGAACTAATTTTTGAAAAATGTCTGCTCAAAAAAAACAACAAAAGAAAGTTCGCAAAAAAAGTGCTGTAAATAAATCGAAGCCTTCTTGGTATTTGAACCCCTGGATTCAAGCTACTTGTATTTCATTGCTTGCATTTATTTTGTACTCTGGCTCGTTTGGTCATGACTATGCGCTCGATGACGATATCGTCACAAAAGGGAATCGGTTTGTACAAGAAGGATTTGCAGGCTTAGATGATATTTTTACGCATGGTTATTTATATGGATTTAATAATAACAATGCCCAAAGTTATCGGCCGCTCGTCCTCGCAAATTATGCCATAGAAATACAACTCTTTGGCAGCTCTCCAAAGACGCATCATGTTGTGAATGTGTTATTGTATTCGCTCTTGTGCGGACTTTTATTATTTGGCATCCGAACACTACTTGGCAAGAAATATCATTGGGTCGCCTTTGGAACAGTGCTTCTTTTTGCTGCGCATCCGATCCATACAGAAGTCGTCGCCAATATCAAAAGTCGAGACGAGATATTGAGTCTTGTTTTTATTGC
>JAHDHF010000125.1:0-5292 GCA_020631455.1 Saprospiraceae bacterium | reverse complement strand
AAGTCGTCGCCAATATCAAAAGTCGAGACGAGATATTGAGTCTTGTTTTTATTGCTGCTTCTTTAATTACAGTATTAAAATATCTAGACACAAAACAAATCGTATGGATCATTCTATCTGTACTAGCATATTTCCTTTGTTCACTCAGTAAAGAAACAGGTCTAGCTTGGCTTGGAATGATTCCAGTTATCACTTATGCAGTCAAAAAGCAGTCAATTAAACAAACAATTATTACGATTCTTCCGTTTGCTGCTGCTGCTGGATTGTATTTCTTGATTCGATTAACTGTGATGACCGAAGCGACCTTCGATGAAGCCGTCAATGATGTCATCAATAATAGTTTGCGAGGTGATGTTTCGGCAGCAGATCGATATGCGACTGCTACAAAGATCTTGGGCATGTATATCAAGCTGCTCATTGCGCCCTTGAATTTATCCTACGATTATTCGTTTAATCAAATACCAATTTCGACTTGGGGCGATTGGAAAGTCCTTGTATCGCTCCTCTCCTATCTCGGATTAATTGCAGCTGGAATTTATTCTTTTTTCAAGCAAAAATTGATTGCCTTTCCTATTTGGATGTTTCTTTTTTTCTTGGTCTTGATTAGTAATTTTATTACGCCAGTAGGAGCAACAGCAGCTGAACGATTTTTATTTGGATCTTCGCTTGGCTTTTGCATGCTTGTCTCAATGGGTTTGTTTTGGCTTGCACAAAAAGCTTCAAAATCATTCCTAGTATTCGGAATATGTGTTTCTATTTTAACCCTTGCTTATTCTGCCAAAACAATATCGCGCGTACCTGTCTGGAAAAATAATTTAACATTATTTGAATCAGGATTGACATCTGCACCAAATAGTGCTCGAGCGATGAGTCATTATGCTTCAGCACTTCGTATGAATGCTGACCTCATGCCGCCGAATACACCTCAGCGCAACACGAATTATGAGCAAGCAGTCTTGTATTATGATAAAGCACTTTCTATTTATCCGAATTATACAGAAGCACATTATAATAAAGGCGTCTGCTTTATGTCACTCGGAAATACAGCTGCTGCTGAGCAAGCATTTTTATCGACGATACAAATTGAGCCATCGTATAGTGGCGCATTAAATAATCTTGGTGTTATTTATTTTAACAAACAAGATTATTCAACTGCGAAGATGTATTTCCAGAAGACAGTAGATGCCGATCCAAATAATATTCAAGCTATTCAAAACCTCGGTGCGATATTATTTAATCAAGGAAATTATAGCGAAGCTGCTCCACTTTTTGAGCGTGCACTTTCGCTTGATCCGAATAATCAACAAGCTCGACAAAATGCGATCAAAGCCTATCGCAATCTCGGCAATGAGCAGCGCGCTCGCGAGCTCGGCGGCTAGTCGCGTCGTGACATCCAAACACCTGAAGCGATCAATGCTGTACCAGCAAGTAAGCCCCATTTAAATGGGTCGCCTGTCAAGAGTCCAAGTATAATCGCGACAATAGGAATGAGGTATGCGACGAATGTCCCAAACAATGCGCTCGTCATCTGGACAAGTCGTACAAACAAAACATTGGCAAAGACAGTACTCGCAACGCCGAGAAATGTAATCGCAGCAAGTGAGCGCAAAAACTGGGGATGCGAAATGGCTGCTTGAATATCTGTACCAGCGATCACACACAAGACGCCAGGCAGCATCATCAACAATGCGAGTCCTGATGCAAAAAATGGATTGACGTCTTGGAGATATGTTTTGATGACATTGGCGCTTACACCATAACTCACCGTAGCGAGCACAGCAAATGCAGCATAAGCAGCATTGCTTGTGTTTGTATCACCGAGTTCTTGTCCGAAGACGATTACAACGACTGCTCCGAGCAAACCAACTACAACACCCGAGAACTTTAACCAACGCCAAGCAATACCAAAAAACAGCGCACCAAGCAAGAATGTAAACAAAGGCGCGAGTGAATTAAGAACACCTGCTACGACGCTGCTGATCTGAGTCTGCGCAAGCGGAAACAAAAACGCAGGTAGCGTATTGCCAAAAAAGCCCATCGCCAATAATGGCGCGACAAGCTTTTTGGTAAACAGCTTGCGGTAATACCATACTACAGGTACAAAACTCATAGCAGCTACAATCACGCGCATACAAGCGACTTGCACCCAAGTCATCGCGACAAGGCCTTCTCGGATCAAAACGAAGGATGCACCCCAAATAATCGCCAAGAAAATTAAGATGCCCCAGTGTTTTGCCGTTATGCTCTGCTCGCTCACGGCGCAAATGTCGGTTCTTGATGTGGGAAATCAACTATCCATACGAGAAGAAGACAAGACGATGGCACAACTTTTGGCAGCATGATCTTAACATTTCTATCACACGAGCTTGATCAGCGTTTTTTGCTCTGCTCAAATGCTCGTATTTTTGAAACTCAATTCACTCAATACTCAAAACCACTTATTATGAAAAAGCAATTGCTTTCTATTATCGGTGTGATGGCACTCGCCCTCACGATGACATTCACAAGCTGTGATGACGATCCTTGCAAAGACGTAACATGCAACAATGGCGGTGTCTGCCTTGATGGTCTCTGTGACTGTAGCTCTACTGGCTACGAAGGTGCTGACTGCGCAGTAGCTTGGAAAGACAAGTACATCGGATCTTACAACGCTACTGAAGATTGCGCTCCTGGTACTTATACAACGACTATTCAAAATTCTAGCGTAAGTCCTTCTGCTCCTGATGTATTCCTGATTACGAACTTTGGTGATTCAGGTGTTTCTGCTACAGCTAACGCAAATGGAGATGGAACATTTACTGTCCCTTCTTTTGCAGTAGGAACTTTTACTGTTTCTGGTAATGGTTCTATCGATGCTTCAGGAACTACAGTTACAGTAACGTACACACTTTCTGATGCTACTACTACATTGACTTGTACAAAAACAATGGTTAAGATATAATCTCAACTTTTGTCAATAAAAAAGCCCCGCTCGATTAGTCGAGCGGGGCTTTTTTATTTGAAAGATTAAAGGAGATTATTTAGGTCCCCATTTACTTTTTGTTGTTTTATCTCCAGTAGTCGTACCGCTGCCAGATTGCGTATTAGTTGGTGTTTTTGTATCCCACTTAGAGTCAGTAGTCGTACCACTAGTATTCGCTGGATCTTTCGTGTCCCATTTTGATCCAGTAGTTGTAGGCTTCTCCGGAGCTGGTGGCGGCGGAGGAGGTGCTGTAGTAGTCGTCGTCGGAGTTGTTGTGGTTGTTGTCGTTGTCGTCGTTGTTGACGGCTTTGGTTTTGATGGTTTTGAGCTACGTGAAGTCGCTGGAGCTTTCATGCCTTCTTCGATGAGCTGCTGTTGAGCAGTTTCGAGAGCACGGTCTTGGCAAGCTTGTGCGAGCTCTTCGAGGAGCGGCGCTTCCATTTCAAATGCCATAAGCTTGATTGCAGCTTCTTGAGCAGCAGCGGCGTCTTCTTGAGGCTCGTCAAATGACGTTAATGTCACAAATCCGAGGGCAGCACACATCATAAGTGTCGCGCCAGTTATCAAATACTTTTTCATAATTCTATGAGTTTTAGTCGTTTAAGGATGCGGCAGAGATTACTTGCCTTTCTTTTCTTCTTTGATAGCGAGCTTGATGCTGTCTTTCATAGACGTGACCATCGCTTCAAAGTTTTCGTCGCAGACAGTCGTCATTGAGTCAGTGAGTTCTGTCTTGCGAGCTTCAAACATTTCGGCAGCTTTCGCTTCCATCTCAGCCTGAGTCAAGAGAGTTTCGGCTTCAGCGCCGCCACATGCTGCGAGACCTGACAAGCCGATTGCTGCTACGAGCAGCCATCCAAATCGGAGGTTTTTCATGAGTATTGGTTTTGGTGATTTGAGTAATGATGATTGTATAGTCGAACATCGAGCCAATTTTAACATTTGCTGCATTCGAGCATACAATGCAAAAGTACGATGTTCATCTCGATCTACTGATATGTCTTGGTTTTCTCCACATAAAGTGAATGAGCATGGGCCATCCCTCGCTCATTTCATTCGCTTCGGGTCGCTATGCTTCGTGGCTCATTGTTCATTCGGCCTCAGCAAAGCTGAGTCTGCTCCTAGAGCTGCGCTCTAGGTCGCACCACTCCGCAGCGCTTGTCCAAAAAAAAATGAATATTTGTCCTTACAAATAAATAAAAAAGTGTAGGTTTAAGAATTACTAACTTATTAAACTCAATACCCATGAAATTTGTCAAATTTCTCACAGTAGCCCTAGCACTCGGTGCTGTACCATTCATGTTTGCTTCTTGCGACAAAGAGAAAGAGTGTGTCTGTACAACTACTGCTACTGGTGCTGGCTCTGCTGGTATTCCTGCTACGACTACCACAATCACAACTACAGAAGATTGCTCTAGCGGCAACTCAACCACAACTGCTGGTACGATTACGTACACGACTGTGTGTGAATAATACAGCTATTCACTCCTTCAACAGCCACTTCTCTCACGGGAAGTGGCTGTTTTTTTTGGCTGAGGGATGGTAGGTGTTGTCTGAACTCCGAGTGACTGAAAAGAACTCGGAGAGAGTGCCGGACAGCCCGACCGCAGCAAGGCTGCGGGCTGCCCCTATTTATCATATCATAAAAAAGCGTCCTTGCTAGACTGTAACAAGGACGCTCAAAATGAAGTTGAAGCTCGAACTTATGCTTCTTCTTCTGTTGACTCTTCTGAAGATGTTTCTTCTGTGACGTCTTCAGCCGCTTCAGCAACATCTTCTGTAGTTTCTTCTACTGCAGCAGTTGCTTCAGCAGCAGGAGCTGATTCCTGAGTCGATTTCTTGCGGCGGCTACGACGTGTTTTCTTCTTCGTATCGTCCTTGACCGAGTACGTTTCGTTGAAGTCTACGAATTCGATGATTGCCATTTCTGCACCATCACCTTGACGCCATCCAGTCTTGATGATACGGAGGTATCCACCTGGGCGATCAGCTACTTTTGCTGCGATTGGGCCGAACAGCTCTTTGGCAGCTTCTTTATTTTGAAGATAGCTAAATGCGACACGACGCGAGTGCATTGTATTTGTTTTCGAGCGTGTTATGATTGGCTCAATGTACTTACGAAGCGCTTTTGCTTTGGCAAGAGTCGTCTTGATACGTTTGTGCTCGATAAGTGAGCAGCTCAAGTTTTTAAGGAGAGCTGAACGATGACCTTTTTTGCGGCCGAGATGGTTGAAGCGTTTTCCGTGACGCATAGTAATTGGTTTTGAATTGAAATGGACATCGCAACACCGGTCGCTCGCTGAGCGTCAACGGTTATTGCAGTGATTCTT
>JAHDHF010000010.1 GCA_020631455.1 Saprospiraceae bacterium | reverse complement strand
CTTAGAGGAATAAAATGATGGGCCATCCGCGCGGCAATTGCCGCGCGGTCGCTATCCCGAATTCTCAGGAGGAGCTACGTGGCTCGCTGTTCGCTCGGCCGCTTCGTTTCACTTCGCGTCTGCTTGCAGCACCACTTCGCAGCGCTTGTCCGAGAAGCTTTTAGATCAATGTTAATCCAAGTTTGTACAACGATTGGTCGCTTTGATACTTTGTACCTTTGTGTCTGCTTATCGAGCTCATATTTTTGGCTCAGGGATGCGAAAGGGTGGCTTCAGCCAGATGCGAGTGCGTAGCACGAGTAGCCGAGCGAACAGCGAGCCCTAAAGCAGCCCGACCGCCGAATGAAATGAGGCGGTGAGCCCCAAATACACTCGACACTTTTTACTATCACTTTTATTGTGATTATGACTGCTACTGAAATACGCGAAAAACGAACGCCTTTGTATAAAAAAATCTGGCGCTTGTTTTGGGTTGGTACGATTGGATTTATTCTGCTTTTGGCAGCTTATTTTTTATACTTGACGACGACTGTTCCGTCATTTCAATCACTCGAAAATCCGAAGAGTGAAGTCGCCTCAGAAATCATCAGCGGCGATGGCGAAGTGCTCGGTTTATTTTTTACTGAAAATAGATTGCCAGCGACATACAATGATTTACCAGAGCATTTAGTGGATGCTTTGGTATCTACTGAGGATGAGCGTTTTTACAATCACACTGGAATTGATTTTCGTGCGTTAGCGCGTGTCGTCGTCAAAACTGTACTCGGTGGAGATGCTTCTGCTGGTGGTGGCAGTACAATCACACAGCAGCTTGCAAAATTATTATATGATCGTCCTAATTTTAATAACAAAAATAAATTGCAGCGCGTAGGTGTCATTGCAAATACAAAATTTAAAGAGTGGATCACTGCAGTTAAATTAGAAAAACGCTACACGAAAAATGAGATACTCACGATGTATCTCAATGAATTCAATTTTATTCATGGCGCGTACGGAATCCGATCTGCTAGTGATATTTATTTTTCGAAATCGCTTGATTCCTTGTCTTTAGAGGAAGGTGCAATGCTCGTCGGGATGCTCAAAAATCCGGCTTTGTATAATCCAATTCGATTTCCTGAACGAGCTAAGGATCGTCGTAATGTCGTCTTGTATCAAATGAAGCGAAATGGAAAATTATCGCAAGCAGAATATGATCGATTGAAAGTCTTGCCTGTCGACACAAAACGATTTAAGCGAGCCGATCACAATGAAGGACCTGCTCCGTATTTCAGAGAGCATGTCAGACAGGAGGTTCGCAATTTATTGAAGCAGCCTGAATATCTTAAAGCTGACGGAACTGCTTATGACGTTCATAAAGATGGATTAAAAATATACACGACTATTGATAGTCGTGTACAGCGCTATGCAGAAGAGTCTGTTTATGAGCATTTCAAAAAAGAACAAAAAGTATTTTTTAAACATTGGAAAGGAAAAGACCCATGGACGTATCGAGCTCGCAATGTCACAAATCGTGAAATTGAATTACGTGAAAAGAGTTTTGAGAATTTACTTCGTAATACGGAGCGCTATAAAATCCTAGCTTCCGAATATCTGCCAAAAACTATTGAAGTTGGTTTAAAAGATTATGAAATTGAGCGAATGTTTAAGGAAGAAAAAGAGCCCGGACATTTAGCTGAATTAAATAAAAAGAAACTATTAAGCGACAAAAATCTAAAGCGTTATCGAAAGATGATGAAGAGCAAAGATTGGGAAGAAGTCAAAAAAGAATATTCTGCATTATTAAAAGCTGTCAAAAAAGATTTTAGTACAAAGGTGAAAATGAAGGTCTTTGCATATAATGAAAAAGGCTACGTCGATACATTGATGTCACCTCTCGATAGCTTGCGCTATCATCGCATGCACATGCAGACTGGACTAATGGCTGTCAATCCGAAAAATGGTCATGTAAAAGCTTGGGTCGGTGGAGTGAATTATAAGTATTTTAAATACGATCACGTAAATATTAACTCTCGTCGTCAAGTAGGATCAACGTTTAAGCCATTTTTGTATGCGCTCAGTATTCAGATGCGTGGTTATTCTCCTTGTTTTAAAGTGATGGATCAGCCTGTGACATTTCATAAGGGTTCATTTGGTTTGACAAAAGATTACTCGCCAAAAAATGTAGGCAAGCACACGTACGAAAATAAAACGCTTGTAGAAGGGCTGCAAAGTTCTATTAATAGTGTTTCTGCTTATTTATTAAAAGATATAGGCAATACAAATGAGTTAAGAAGTTTTGTCTACAATCTCGGTATCGATACTGCTCAGACAAATCCGAATGATCCGTATAGTAAGCGCGTACCGGATCAGCCATCAATTGCACTTGGAGCAGCAGATTTATCGGTCTACGAAATGGCAGGTGCGTACACTGCTTTTGCAAATAATGGTGTGTACTCAAAACCAATTTATCTGACTCGAATAGAAGACAAAAATGGCAATGTTATTTATGAAAATATCAGCCGCCAAAAACAAGTCATGAGTGAGCAATCGAATTATGCGATGCTCCATTTACTCAAGGCTGTAGTCGGAAATAGACTTGGAATAAAAAGTGAAATCGGCGGCAAAACTGGAACGACAAACTATCAGACGGATGCTTGGTTTATTGGTGTAACACCTGAGCTTGTTGTTGGTACTTGGGTCGGTGGCGATGATCGTTGGATTCGCTTTAGATCTATGTATGGTCAAGGCTCGAAAATGGCGCGACCAATAGTCGGAAAGTTGTTTAAAAAGCTTGAAGCTGATGACTCGGGAGTCTACAATCACAAAACGCGCTTTAAAGTACCGAAGGGGCAAAGTCGTATAGAGCTTGACTGCTCAACGTATGATAGTATGGGCGCTTATGATGATATTGATTTTGAGAATCCTGGATTTAATCCAGAAGATTCGACTAGTGCGCCCATACCTGATGGTGACTTTGATCCTTTTGACACTGGATTTGATGCTGGATAATGAAGAAGTCACGTAAGGAGGAAAGCTTTATTCGGCAGCCGAAATATCCTGGCGGTAAAGAAGCTTTGCAACAGTTTCTCTCTAAAGAAATGCGATATCCGAAGGAGGCTGCAGAACATAATATATCTGGTACAGTCAAAATTAAAATTGACATTAATCATAAAGGAAAAGTAATAAATACGACTGTCGTATCAGGTATTGGTTATGGCTGCGATGAAGAAGCTGCTCGACTTGCCAAATTGCTTCAATATGATGTACCAAAGCATCGTGGTGTAAAAATTGTTTTTCATAAAACAATTCAACTGCACTTTAAGCCGCCTCAAAAAAAAGGCAAGCAATTAAAATCTACTCGAACAATAACATATCAACTAAAACAATCTACTCAATCAGAGCAGCCTGCTCATACTTCTACTCAAAAAAAGCAATCGTATGGATATACGATTCGTATCAAAAAATAGTGAGGACAAGCGCTGCGAAGTGGTGGCGCAGCCAGACTCATAAGCTGCGAATGCAGCGCTGAGGCCGAGCGAACAGCGAGCCACGAAGCATAGCGACCCGTAGCGAATGAATCCCGAATTCTTCGGGGGAATGAGCGAAGGGATGGCCCTTCTTCTTTTTTTGGAATAGAAAGAAAATCATTTTTTGTATTAAACGACTGTTGTGATTAAACGAAAGTCGTTTTATTGAGTTGTAGTGACTATGCGTATAGTATTTCCTTTTGTGCTTGTCTGTTTTTTGATTTGTTTTTCGAGTTGTGGATCAACACAGCCGAGTGAGGTTGGGGCAAGCATGACTGCTTTATCGCCTTGCCCATCTTCTCCAAATTGCGTCATCACAACATCAGATGGCGGTGGAAAACAAATGGCTGCTCTCCCATTTAAATCGAATCTATCGGAGACTGTGCAAGCGTTAACTGATGTGATTCAGGCAACTCCTCGCACTGAAATCAAAACGTCAAATCAGCAATACATTCACGTTGTTTTCACGACGAAGCTTATGCGATTTAAAGATGATGTTGAGTTTTTAATTGACCCAGTCAATCAAGTCGTTCATTTTAGATCTGCATCACGTGTAGGCCACAGCGATATGGGCGCGAATAAGAAGCGGATGGCAAAATTTACGGCTGATTATACTTCGTGGGTTGCGAATTAAGATTCGCGATACTCAATTACCGAGTTCATTATGCTCGTGAATAATTCAATTGGTTTGAATGGTTTCACGATGAAAGCAGCCATACCGAGTTCTTCACTCCTTTTTTCATCTTCAGGATTAGAATGGGCTGACAAGGCGATGATCACTTGATCGGACTTTTGTTGAAGTATTTCTTGAGTAGCGCCCCAACCATCCAATACTGGCATTTGCAAATCCATCAAAACAATATTATACTTATTATCGAGGGCTTTTTTGACGCCTTCTTTACCATTTGATGCGACATCTACTGATACAAATTCTGACCATTTTTCGAGGAGGCCTTTTGTCGCAATTTGATTGAGAAAATGATCTTCGACTAAAAGGATTGATAATTCTGTATTTGGTTCTAATGATTGCAGAATCTTTTTTTCTGTAATAAGATCAACAGGCACTTCAATTGTAAGCGTCGTTCCTTTGCGTGGTCTACTGTTTATTTGTAAATAACCATCAAAAGCTTGAGTCAGTTTTACTAGATTAGTTGTATTTAATATCGTCCTGTTGAGTGTAATTTGATTACTGAAGCTTGCTGATTTGTATTGTTCAAATTCATCTTTGGTCATTTTGACACCTCTTGAAGTAGCTATTATGCGAAATATGCCAGATGCTTTTACTTCAGAATGTGACGCCATCTCCACACGGAGATCAATAAATTCTTCTTTGCTTCCTAACTCAGCATATAATTCTGCTAGGTTAAAAATGAGTTGATTTAGCTTGAGTGGATCTGTTTCAAGTGTTTGAGGGATCTCATCATCAATTGTGAATAAAAGCTGCTGATTTAGATTTTGAAATCGTGTATCGAGAGCGCGTTTGACACTTTGCAATAAGTCGCTCATATTGACTTTCTCTACTTGCATCTCTAGCTCTGAGGATGAGTATAAACTCAAATTCAATACATTGTAAACACCTGTGGTCACATCATCAACAGATGCGAGCAAGTTGTTGACGAGCCCCTGCTGCTCTTCATCCAATGACGTCTTCGATAGAATATGCAATAAATTAACCGTCGAGCTCAAAGGTGTTCGAACCATAAAACCCATGTCTTGCAGGATTTCGTTCTTAGCAGAATTAATTTGCGAATACAGTTGCTTTTCAATAAGCAACTGCTGCGACATATTCCGTTCTGTTACATCTTGAAGGACTCCAGTCAAGACTGCTCCTTTGGATGTGTCGTGCAAAGAAAGTTTGACATGTGAATTGATGTATCGTATGTCTCCTTGTTGATGTACAATTCTAAATTCTGACATAACAGATTCACCAGACCTTTGCGCTTTTGCTACAGCATCATATAGACTATCTATATCGTCAGGGTGGATGTGTTGATTAAAATCAGAGAATCTAGGTCGAAAAGGCGGCTCATCAAATCCTAAGAGCTGACTGGCTAAAGGAGACCATTTCATCTCTTGGCTGACAATATCTAACGACCACATACCTAATTGGGCAATTTCTTGTGCTGCTAATAATTCTGACTCGTGTTGCGCTATTGAATCATTTAAACTTTTGAGTGCAGTTAAGTGAGTACTTCTTTCTAGTGAATGTTTGATAGCACGAGTCAGCATTTCTTCATCTAGCTGCCCTTTAATGATATAATCTTGAGCCCCAATCTTTATAACTTGCCTTGATAAGATAGAGTCCGCTCGATTAGCCATAACAATGATTGGAATATCTCCTACTCGATCTACTGCTTCTTCTACTGTGTGAAGACCTGATGAATCAGGTAGATGGATGTCGAGTAAAATAATATCGACCTTGGACTCTTCAACAGCGCCCTTCAACTCATATAATGCTTCTATATGTTTTATCGAAGCATCTAAAGAAGATGCGACCAATAAAGATGTGATCAATTCAGCATCAGAGCAATTATCCTCTACAATTAAAACGTTTAATGATTTCATCTCTGCAACTAAATCACCACTATTTAAATTTTGGTAGGCGTACCGTATTAAACCAAAACCGATCAATCATTTGTAACACATCAAAAAACTCATCGAAATCAATGGGTTTAATAATATAACAATTTACATTATTTCTATAACATCGGCGCACGTCATCCCCATCGTCTGAGGTAGTGAAAATTATAACAGGTATTGATTTTAGATTAGTGTCGTTCTTTATTTCAGTTAGCAATTCATGTCCAGATTTGCGTGGCAAGTTTAGATCGAGCATGATTAGATCAGGTCTCACTGACTCTTCATATCCTTCTCGTTGAAAAAGATAATCACTACCCTCAACACCGTCCATCGCGACGTGCAGCTGAACGTTCATCTCGCTCTCGCGCAATGCTTCAGTCGTTAACCTGATATCGCCAGGATTGTCCTCAACTAATAGAATATGTCGTGTTGGGCTGTCATTCATCTTGCAAGGGTATTGTATACTCTACTTAACGGAAGAATGTTCTTTAGGTTACTACAAAATTGAAATTGATACATCATTTTGAAGATGTTACGAAAATACGAATTCGTTGGTGAAGCAATTAATTCGTTTTCAACATGTTTAGAGTTCTGAATGACCTCTATATCATACGCTCTTATAAGTTGAACTTCATGCTTTTGTAGAAGATTGGACATATCTTCTAGACGCTTTTTCTTGGACAAGCGCTGCATAGTGGTGCGAATATCATGAGCAGATGCGACCATGAGCGCTGCTCAAGGAGCAGCCGACCTGTCCCAATAGTCAAACGTATCGGGAGCGAACAGCGAGCCACGATGTATAGCGACCTTTTTAAAATAATCTATTTTTAAATTTAAAAATAATTATACATCCGTAGAATTAAGGTTTTGTAATGCACCAGTCTTTAATGGATTCTCTCTATAATTTTTGAGCTCAACGATATCGCCAGGCATATTTATTCCTGCTCGCTCGAGCTGCTCTAAGCAATTTTCAATTGCTAGTGTTTTAATACGCAATGCTGAATGTGTCTTGTCAAACGTATCAAGCCAATACATAGCTTTAATACTCACAGAGCTGGCATCAAGTGATGAAATTGTCACTGTTGGTTTTTTATGCTCACGAAGTACGCCTTCAGTATTTTTTATTGTCTCGTGTATTATATCAATCGCTTTCTCAAAATCCGAATCATAGTCAACTCCGATTGAAAACTCATGACGTAAATACCCATCAATCGTATAATTAAAGACTGGATTTTTAATGAATGTAGAATTCGGAATAAAGACATCTTTTCCATCAAAGGTTTTCATGTGCGTATCACGGACATTTAATAACACAATTTTACCTGTTATTCCATTTATCTCGACCGTATCACCTACTCGAAAAGGTCGGCTGAATGCTAGTAAAAAACCGCTCAATAAATTTTCGCCAATATCCTTAAATGCAAATCCAATAATAAACGCTGACACACCTGCGCCCGCCATCAATCCAGCAGCAAGGTTGCCGAGGCCGAGTATTTTTAGAGCAATCGAAAACCCTATAAGAATACAACTCCAATTGACAAGTCGTAATAAAAATCTCGCTAGAAGCGGGTCGTCCATTTTACTGACAACTGTTTTTGTAACAAACCGCTTAACCAATGTCGCTATTCCTATAAAAAATAAGAATACAATAAGTGCAAGCAACATTTTTGGTAATACTGCAATAAAACTATCGTAGTACCCACTAACGTTGGCAACTAGATCTGTCCATAATTTTTTAAGCATACTTAAGTAGTACTATAATTTAGATTAATGGTTAAAAAGCATCATAATCATAATAAGGTTCATTATCGCCCAATATGCACAAGAAGTACAGACACATCCGATGGGCTCACACCACTGATGCGACTCGCTTGTCCGATGGTCATGGGTTTGAGAGCAGTCAGCTTTTCACGCGCTTCATTGGATAGACCAGATAGCCCGATATAATCAAATTCTGGCGACAAGCGCACCGCTTCGAGGCGTTCGAGTTTTTCTGCTTGCTCGACTTCGCGATGGATATAACCCTCGTATTTGATATTCACCTCTGCGTGATCGATCAACTCTTGAGTCTGTCCTTGTAATACTGTATCAAGTTCAGGCAGCACTGCACGCAATCCTTCGAGCGACACATGCGGGCGAGCCAAAACACTCCGCAGCTTGACGCCTTGCTTGAGCGGCTGGCTCCCGATCGAGGTCAGATATCCATTGACCTGATCTGGTGTGACGCTCATTTTTTTTGTGAGCGAGTCGAGTTGCTCGGCGAGTTCTTCTTTGGTTTTGAGGCGGTCAAGACGCTCATCCATGTCAGCCATTCCGATGTCAGCTGCCTTGCGCGTGAGGCGCACATCGGCATTATCCTGACGGAGCAGGATACGATATTCAGCTCTCGAAGTGAACATACGATACGGCTCAGTCGTGCCTTTATTAATTAAGTCATCGATCAAAACACCGATGTAGGCTTCGGATCGTTTGAGCACGAACGGATCGTGTTCATTGATTTTGCGATGCGCGTTAATGCCAGCCATCATGCCTTGACAAGCAGCTTCTTCGTAGCCAGTCGTACCATTGATCTGCCCTGCGAAGTACAAGCCTTTGACAAGATGAGTTTCGAGCGTTGCATTGAGCTGCGTCGGCTGAAAGAAATCATACTCAATCGCATATCCAGGACGAAACATCTTCGCATTCTCAAATCCTGGAATCAAGCGCATCGCCTTGTACTGGACATCTTCGGGCAAGCTGCTCGAAAAGCCATTAACATAAATCTCGCAGGTATTGAATCCTTCGGGCTCGACAAAAAGCTGATGTCGATCACGATCAGCAAAACGCTCGATTTTGTCTTCTATACTTGGGCAATAGCGCGGCCCAAGACCACGAATCCGACCATTGAACATCGGTGAGCGATCAAAACCTGTCTTTAAAATCTCATGGACGGCTTTATTGGTATACGTAATATGACACGGCAATCGCTTCTCCGGCTGCTTGATATCCAAGTAGCTAAATCGGCCTTCGCCTTCGTCGCCATGCTGTACTTCCATCACACTCCAGTCGAGCGTCCGACCATCAACGCGCGGAGGCGTACCCGTTTTCATACGAGCTGACTCAAAGCCTAACTCTAGCAGCTGCTCGGTGATGCCAGTTGATGCGCGCTCACCTGCTCGACCGCCGCCAAACTGCTTCTCCCCGATATGAATCAAGCCATTCAAGAATGTTCCATTGGTCAAGATCACAGCCTTAGCAGGGATTTCTTGTCCGATGCCTGTACGTACGCCGCAAGCACGACCGTCTTTGACGATGATGCCAGTCGCCATCTCTTGCCAAAAATCGACATTTGGCATTTGCTCCAGCAGCTCACGCCATTCCGCAGCAAACATCATTCTGTCGTTCTGCGAGCGCGGGCTCCACATCGCCGGACCTTTACTTTTATTCAAGAGTCGAAACTGAAGCGTACTACGATCAGACACGATACCAGACATGCCGCCGAGCGCATCAATCTCGCGCACGATCTGCCCTTTGGCGACGCCGCCCATAGCCGGATTGCAAGACATCTGCGCTATGGTCTGCATATTCATCGTCACAAGGCAAACCTTTGAGCCCAGACGAGCTGCTGCTGCTGCTGCCTCAGCGCCTGCATGGCCGCCACCCACTACTATGACATCGTACGTCGGAAACATGATTACAATTTCTAGCACAAAAGTACGCTACTTCTCACGCTCGCATTGGTCATCTTTTTTATTGAATGAAAGATTTGGGGCTGCCCGCAGCAAAGCTGCGGTCGGGCTGTTCGGCACTCTCTCGCTGCGCTCGTTCAGACAACACCTACCATCCCTCAGCCACTTCAATTCTTGACTTGCCCCTTGTCGTTTACAGATATGCACTTCTGATTATCCCTACCTTTGCTGCATGACGTTTGATGACTTCAATCTCAATACAGGTTTGCGCAATGCACTCGATGATTTAGGCATTTCTGTGCCGACTGCAATACAAGCAAAAACATTTTCGCCAATCATGGCTGGAAAAGACATTGTCGGGATCGCTCAAACTGGAACAGGTAAAACGTTTGCCTTTTTATTACCAAGTATCAGGCTTTGGAAATTTACAAAGTCGCCTGCACCGCAGATCTTAATCATGGTACCGACAAGGGAGCTCGTCCTGCAAGTCGTGCAAGAAGCCGAGAAGCTCACTAAATACATGAGCGTCGAAATAGTTGGTGTATATGGTGGAGCAAACATAAACCCACAAGTCGACCTACTAGAAGCTGGATCTGACATTGTCATCGGCACACCAGGAAGGCTGCTTGACCTCATGCTCAAAGGCGCACTCAAAACAAAAAAAATAAAGCGGCTCATCCTTGATGAAGTAGACGAAATGCTCAATCTTGGATTTCAAACTCAACTCAATAATATTATTGAGTATTTGCCCAAAAAGCGTCAAAACTTAATGTTTTCGGCGACGATGCCAACTGAAGTCGAAAACATCATCGCGACTTACACAGACTACTATGAAAAAATAGAAGCAGCTCCTTCGGGCGCACCACTTGAAAATATTGAGCAAGCAGCCTATCGCGTCAACAATTTCAATACAAAAGCGAATTTATTACAGCTACTTCTAGAGACGAATCCTGAAATGTCGAAAGTCCTTGTTTTTGCAAATACAAAAAAAATGGCTGATGCATTATTTGAGCGCATGGAGCCGCATTTCGAAAATCAAGTTGGTGTCATTCATTCATCTAAATCACAAAACTTCCGATTTAGAACTGTCGATCATTTTAATAAAGGGATACATCGATTTATCATAGCGACCGATGTCGTCGCAAGAGGACTTGATGTCTCTATGGTGACGCATGTCATTAATTTCGGTCTATCCGAGCACGTTGAAAATTACATCCACAGAATAGGCCGCACAGGTCGAGCAGAGCAAAAAGGAATTGCTTTATCATTTATTGCAAAAGACGAGCTGCCAATACAAGCAGAAATAGAAGACATGATGGGACAAACAATTCCTTTACTTAATGCTCCAGAAGGTCTTATTACTTCAGAGGAATTGCTTCCATTTGAAATAGAGGTAGAGCGAGTTCAAAACGATTATCACAAAATCAAGCAGCCAAAACCTTCTGGCCCTGCCTTCCATGAAAAGCTCGCTAAAAATCAAAAGATCAACTCAAAGCGCAACTACGAAGCGGAAATGAAAAAGAAATACAAAAAACAATATCGCACGAAGGATAGTAGGTAGCTTAAAAGAAATTCCTGAACATATAATTAGATAAGTAGTATAAACTAATCCAATTCTAAATTCTTATCAATAATCCATTCTGAATGTGCTGAAAAATCCACTTGGACTAACTCATCAAATTCATCACTATCAAAAAAGGATAATGCGCCATCTTTCGAAAAAGCAACTTTGAAATCATCCGTCATTGAAATCATAGAAAGACTATTGTCATTCAAATTCAATTCTTGTCTAGAATCTACTCCACTCAGAATTTTTCCTTTAAAATGAAACCATCCTCCATAAAAATGACTACCATTTTCTAGTTTACAATAATGAACAACTTCAGATTCCTTTTTATAATCTATCCCTAATTCATTTAGAAGCGATTTAAATTCATTAGGGTAAATTTCTTCTCTATTAATTGAAAAATTCTTACATCCACTGCAAATACAACTTTCTGGACTTCCTAAATCAATTTTAGCATAAACTTCCTTTGTTCTTTTTACATCAACTTCAAAAATCCATTTTTTATAGATAATTCGCTTTTTCATTTTTTATATAAACTATTGTCAAAAAAAACAATTATTGAGCTTCAATATTCGCGATAAATTCTTTGGGACTAAAGACTGGGATACTTGAATGTCTAAAGTCTTTTTGATTGCGTGTCAAGATGCAATCACAATTTGACTCGATGGCTGTGTGATATTGGATTCCATCTTCAAAATCCTTAAATGAATCATCGTGAAGTGCTAAGTCAATAATTTTATCTGTCAGCTCGAAACTTGTGACAAGAACTTTAAATTTACCTATTAGCTGCCTAGCATCTTTGAGTTTCAGGGCATCATTAAGGATATAGTGTGCATTAACTAAACTTACTGTAGAAACGACAAGTTTGATTTCGCCTCTGTCTGCAAGTGAAAAGACTTTTCCGCTATCGGTATAAAATGGCTCTCGCTTAGCTAATAAATCGAGAATGACATTGGTATCTACGAATATTGTTTTCAAGCGTATTTCCTTTTTAAATGTTCAGTACGAGCTTTTTTGTAATCATAATCTGCTGGCAGATCGACTACTCCACTTAAACTTTTAACAAGCGGCGAAATCTCGATTTCATCAGTTTCAGCATTTTCTCGAGTCAATGAATCGAAATATGCTTCGATCATTTTAGACAAACTTGTCTTGTGATCGCGAGCGTATTCTTTTGCCCGTTCTATGACGTCTTTACTAAGACTTACTGTAAGTTTTTTGTCCATGACGACCTCTTTACGTATAAACATACAACACAATTACGTAACAACAAGTTCTGTTTCTCTATTTGATCTTGTGTTTTAATGAATGCTGCCTTTTTTGGACAAGCGCTGCGAAGTGGTGGCGATAGCCAGACGCAAACGCACCCCGAATTCTCAGGGGGAGTGTAGCGGCCGAGCGAATAGCGAGCCACGGAGCATAGCGACCGCGCCAAAGGCGCGGATGGCCCATCATAATCTTGACGATTATTAGAAAAGTGATAACATGAGATGCGCGTTTGTGTGTCGTACATTTGGGCTACTTGATTTTCAAGTGCTTTGATTATGTCTGTACAAGTCTCACATTTGGTCAAAACGTATGGTGCACAGCGCGCAGTCGATGATGTCTCATTTGAGGCTCAAAAAGGGCAAGTCCTTGGCTTCTTAGGGCCAAATGGCGCGGGCAAGAGCACGACGATGAAAGTGGTGACTGGATTTTTGCCGCCATCATCTGGCTCTGTCAAGGTCTGCGGTATTGATCCTGAAACTGATCCGATGGCAGTTCGCAAAAAGATCGGCTACTTACCAGAGCACAATCCGCTCTACTTGGATATGTATGTGCGCGAGTATTTGGAGTTTGTGGGCAAGCTGCACAAAGTGTCAAAGCTAGGTGATCGTATCGAGGCTATGATCGAGCAAGTAGGCTTAACACGCGAAGCAAATAAACGTATCCAAGCATTGTCAAAAGGCTACCGTCAACGCGTCGGTCTTGCGCAAAGTATGCTGCATGATCCAGAAGTCTTGATCTTAGATGAGCCTACGAGTGGCCTTGATCCAAATCAGCTCGCTGGCATCCGTGAGATGATCCAAGAACTCGGTAAAACGAAAACGGTCATTCTCTCGACGCATATCATGCAGGAGGTCCAAGCTGTTTGTGATCGTGTCTTGATCATTAATCAAGGAAAATTGGTGGCTGATGATTCGATTGCTGGATTGCAAGACCGCATTTCGGGCGAGTCTGTCGTTGTCATTGAACTCGACAGACCAATCGATATGACATTTATAGAAGCAATTAAGGGCGTGCAGCGCATCGAACGTCAAGCGGATACAACGTATCGTGTCTTTGCTGATCCAAGCGTTGATATTCGCAAAGGATTATTTAAACTAGCAGTTGAAAAAGATCGAGTCTTACTCGGTATGAGTCGTGAGACGTATTCGGTAGAAGAAGTGTTTAGACAATTGACGGCTGGATGAGTTGGATTATTGCTACATATATGATGATGGCTTCGGTTGTCGCGCCGAGTGATTCTGTGAGACTTGGATCTCAAGTCATTTTTGCTGATGGAATCTACGCGAGTGGAGAATCGCTTGTAACAAGCCAACCAGAATTTAAAGGTGAGCGCGGCGTAGCTGTCTACACTGCTACTGCTGGAGAATCATTGCTCGTTGATCCTGATCTACGATTTGAAGAATCGCGCTTTGTCGTGCAAGACGGTGCTTTGTATGTGTTGGATGATCCTTGTGAGCGAATGACATCTGCAATGAAGCTGCCGAAAGTTCGTGTCTCAGGATTGTGGTCGCACTACATAACGCGCTGCAAAAAAGAAGTCAGCATACCGATGGCTGTCTATGATCCGATCACTGGCGATAGCTTATATGCAAAATCTGTCACGCGCAGCTCGTACGAAGATCGAGCGCAGATCATCAACATATTAACTGGCGAGACGATGCCCTTGACGCCGCTATCTTTGCGTATCATCTGCAAGGATGACAAGCAGCTTACGGCGACGCTTGCAGACCTCGATGACAATGCTATTCAATCTAAACTTCTTAAAATCCTGTACATCTACAATGATCGTCATCCAGTTTGGCTTTCGGTAGATAAAGACGAGTAGACTATGTGGGGCATTTTAAGTAAAGAAGTCAATCTCTTTTTGAGCAGCTACATCGGCTATATTGCGATGGGCGTGTTTCTACTGTTTACAGGTGCTTGGATTTGGATTTTTCCTGGCATCGGTATTTTGGATGGAGGCTTTGCGACGATGCGGCCGTTTTTTGATAATGCGCCTATTGTATTTCTCTTCTTGATTCCAGCCATTACAATGCGCGCATTTGCTGAAGAAAAGCAAGCT
The DNA here is from genome assembly GCA_020631455.1 of Saprospiraceae bacterium. GTDB lineage: Bacteria > Bacteroidota > Bacteroidia > Chitinophagales > Saprospiraceae > JAHDHF01. Next base: position 24,216 of record JAHDHF010000010.1, on the reverse strand, counting down.
GGAACAATTGAGCTACTTGCTACAAAACCTGTTTCTGACCTTGGAATTGTTTTAGGGAAATTTTTTGCCTGTTGGTTACTTGTTGTTGTGGCTCTAGTACCTACTCTGATTTACGTCTTTAGTGTTTATCAGCTAGGTTATCCAGTAGGCAACATTGACCTTGGAGCAGTAGCTGGTTCGTATTTGGGCTTGATTTTTCTAGGAGGCGCATTCGTAGCTATTGGACTGTTTTCAAGCAGCTTAACCAACAATCAAATCATTGCCTTCATCCTTGCGATGTTGTTGTGCTTCATTGTCTTCTTAGCATTTGACATGTTGAGTGGTTTGCCTATTCTTTCGGGAAGAGGTGATTCTTTTGTGCAAAACCTCGGAATTCTTCATCACTACGAATCAATCAGCCGTGGTTTACTTGATACACGCGATGTGATTTACTTCATTTCGGTTGTTGTCTTTTTCATTTTGCTCACCAAAACATCGCTCGAACGTAGAAAATGGTAGCACAGAAAAAAGAAGTCGGGAAAAAGCGGACGCGAGGCTACATGGCGCAAAGTCTCTTGCAGCTCGTGCTTGCTGTTGGCATATTGATCTTCATTAATGTCCTTGGTTCTGCATTTTGGACACAGATCGACATGACAGAAGACAAGCTCTTCTCGGTCACGGATGCGACACGAAAAGTCCTTGACGATGTCGATGAGCCAGTTTTTATTGAAGTCTATCTCGACGGAGATTTTCCTGCTGGTTTTGAGCGCTTACAAACGTCAGCCCGCGACATGCTCGATGAGCTGCGGAATATCAATCCGCTTGTTGAGTACAGATTTGCGAATCCAAACGAAGGAACAACCGAAGAAATAAATTCGGCTCGCGAAAAACTCATTAATCTGGGCTTGAATCCAACGCGACTTGAAGTCAAAGAAACTGATGGCAGCAGCAGCGAGCAATATATTTTCCCAGGAGCGATCGTCAGCTACAAGAACAGAAAAATGCCGATCTCGCTCCTCGACAATGAAGTCGCAGGCGGCGGCAACCAAGAAGTTATCCTTAATCGCTCGGTCAATTTGCTTGAATACAAGTTTGCCAATGCCATACAAAAGCTAAAGTTGACGAAGAAGCCTGCTATTCTTTACACAAGTGGACATGGTGAGCTTGAGCCTGTACAAACTGCCGACCTCGATAAAGAACTCAAGAAGTTTTATCGAGTTGCAAGGGTAAATCTTGATAGCGTAGTCGGCATCAAGACCGCAGCAGTCAGCTCAGCCAATGAGCTTCAACTCGACGAAGCAGGTTTACTCATCGTAGCTAAACCACGTGGTGAATTTTCTGAGCAAGACAAATTCAAGATCGATCAATTTGTCATGAATGGTGGCAAAGTACTTTGGATGGTTGATCGCCTTGCCATAGATCTCGATAGCCTCGGCGGCAATCGAGAAATGTACGTGCCGTATGACTATCCGCTCAATCTCGAAGATCAGCTCTTCCGCTATGGAGTCAAGATCAATCCAAATATGGTTCTTGATATGTCGTGTACTCCGATTCCGATCCAAGTCGGCATGGTCGGCAATGCGCCGCAATATGACCTGAAGAAATGGTTTTACCACGTTCTTGCAGTTTCTCAAAGTGAGCATCCGATCGTCAAGAATCTTGACGCCATTGAGATGAAGTATCCAAGCTCGATTGATACATTTAAAACGAAGACGCCGATTAAAAAAACCATTCTTCTTTCGTCTTCTGAGAATAGCCGCTTTCAAGCAAATACATCACGCGTCTCGCTTGAAATTTTACGCAATGAGCCTTCGCCTGACAAATTCAACAAGCAATTTCAGCCGCTGGCCGTTCTTCTCGAAGGAACATTCCCATCGCACTACAAAAATCGTGTCTCCGAATCAATGAAACGCGGACTCGATCAACTTGGCATTCAACTGCGTGACAAAAGTGCCAATACACGAATGGTCGTCATTGCCGATGGTGACATTGCGCGCAATAATGTCCGTCTGAGTCGCGAAGGCGAATACATTCCAATGCCGCTTGGGTTTAACGAATTTGTCGAATACCAATTTGGCAATAAAGACTTTTTGCTCAACACGATTGAATACTTAATGGACGACAGTGGCGTGATCGCAGCACGAAATAAAGACGTTAAACTTCGTTTATTAAATCGCCCAAAAGCAAATGATGAGCGAGTCAAATGGCAGCTCATCAATATGGTGATTCCACCTGCACTACTCATCTTTTTCGGAATAGCATTTACATTCGTACGCCGAAGACGGTACATTAAATAATTCCTTATGAATCGCAGTACGCGAATCCTCCTGCTTGTTTTTCTTGCATTGCTCGTTTGCACAGCAGCTTGGTATTTCTTGAGAGGCGACTCATCTATGAATACGCTTGCCAGTTCTGATACAGATTTTGCAGTCGAACAAGCAAGCGAGATTAAAGCTGTTTTTCTGAGCCATCGCGATGGTCGAAACATCTACTTACAGCGCAACGATAAAAGCTGGACAGTCAATCGAAAACACACTGCGCGTATTGATATGGTTCAAAATGTCTTGCGCGTAGCAACCAAGATCGACGTACGGCATCCAGTCGCCAAAAGCAATATAGATCGAGTCATGAGCGATCTTGCGACTAATGCAATTAAAGTCATGGTCTACGGTGATGATGACAAAACACCTTTGCGAGTGTATTATATCGGCGATAGCGATCCAGAAGCACAAGGCACATTCACCTTGATGGAAGGCAGCAAGCAGCCATACGTCACTCACATTCAGTCTTGGGAAGGCGTGCTCCGTCCGAGTCTCGTGCTCGATGCCGAAGCATGGCGCGACCGCACACTTTACGCTTATCCAGAAGGAAGCATCCAAGAATTGAGTATCGAATACCCAAAATATCGCAGCCAATCCTTTAAAGTTAAACAAACCTCCAAAGGCGAGTATAGTGTAGAGCCGCTACATCCTACCACAACACCAAAAGCTCAAGTGCCTAATCAGAGCATCATCAAAGAATACCTAAGCAACTACACAAAACTGAGTGGCGAAGTCTTTCGCAATGACATACCGCAGCGCGATTCACTCGTACAGACGATTCCATTTGCGACGATCACCGTTACTTCAGATGGCATCACCAACACGACAGACTATTTCAGCATGGATGAGTCAAGCGGACTCTCACGTACCAAAGGCCGCTATTACACATGGCCCAATCGTGGCAGCGATCTTCTCGTCGCCCAGCATTTTGTCATCGGCAAGATATTTATCGCATACAACGGCTTCTTCCCAGACAATTAACATACGATCACAAACAAAGACTTTATTCTTCATCGTATTTTGGGGCATCCGCTACCACGATACTCGTGATAGCGGCGGGCTGATCCGCAGCTCGCTGTTCGCTCGGCCACAAGTGGCTCTGCCTACGGCAGCCTGCTACCATCCCTATGCCACGTAGAGTAGACGCTTATGCAGATTTCCAAAACCATCATTTTTGTTTTCGCGCTTGTGACAGTTTGTTCAGCTGCGCTCATCTTCCAAGGGCACACACCAGCCCCAGAGGCCGCAGCCGAAAACCCGGAGTGGGGATTTTGGGGACATAAACGCATCAATCGACTTGCCGTATTTACGCTACCACCAGAGATGATCGGCTTCTACAAAAAGCATATCGAGTACATCACTGATCATGCCGTCGATCCAGACAAACGTCGCTACGCGACCAAGCACGAAGGCGTACGCCATTACATAGACATCGACCACTGGGGCAAGCCGCCATTTGACATGCTGCCCAAGCGATGGGATCATGCACAGGCTCGCTACGCAGGTATGTACGTCCGCACCAAGCGCGGCGACACTTTGCATCTGCTCGGTCACGACGTGATGCGCGTAGAAGACGATACTTGGATACTCAATAGCCCAGATATTCGACGTGCATTTGCAGTCGACAGCATCGAGTTTGATGCCGAGCCGTATCAAGACTTCTATCGCGAAAACGTGCTGCCTCAATTTTATCAAGAGACCTGGACGATCACAACCGAGCAGCTCCGAGCCGTCTTCTCAGAGACACCAATTAAAGTCAAAGTCGAAGAAGTGTGGTTTATAGATGAGTTGAGTCCTTGGGGCATCGCTCCTTGGAATCTGCAGCGTGTACAGAATAAACTCAAGCGCGCATTTGAAACCAAAAACAAGAAGCAAATTCTGCGCATCTCAGCCGAGCTTGGACATTACATCGGTGATATACACGTGCCGCTGCACACGACCAAAAACTACAACGGGCAGCTCACCAATCAAGTCGGCATCCACGGCTTTTGGGAAAGTCGCATCCCAGAGCTGTTTGCTGATGAGCGATTCGATTACTTCGTCGGCAAGGCCGAATACGTCGAGAGCACACGCGATTTCTTTTGGCAGGCAGCATTTGACAGTCATGAGCTTGTCGATAGCGTCCTTCAAATCGAGAAACGACTCAGCAAAACATTTCCGCAAGACAAGCAGATGTGCTACGAGCAGCGCCTTGATGCGACCATCCGCACCTATTGCCGCGACTATGCTGAAGCATTTATGAATGAAATGGACGGCATGGTCGAAGAGCGTATGCGCGCGACGATACTCGCCATCGGCAATGCGTGGATGACTGCATGGGTTGATGCTGGCTCACCCGATCTCAGCAGCTGGGATGAAGTCAATCCTGTAGCAGCTGACGAACAAAAAGAACTCGAAGAAGCCTATCGCAAAGGCGAGTCAAAAGGTCGCTCACATGGTGATAATACGGTCAATCAAGAATAAACATTCGATGCTTCTGCGGCAAGGATGGTAGGCAGTGCGCAGCAGACGCACTAAAAAAAATCCTGCTTGGAACATTTCCAAGCAGGATTTTTTTAGTGTGGCCGAGCGAACAGCGAGCTGCCGAACAGCCTGATCGCTGCGCGGAGCGCGGCGAGCCGCCCTCTTCTTATTCTATTAAAAAATAGAATTAAAAATTACCTTCAGCAGCGATAAGTGCGAAGATGAAAATAAAATAGAGAAATACAAATACGAACATGAGTCCGCCAATGATAGTCCCGATCAAACCAAGTACGCGACCTGTTGACACATTAGAGGCGTCTGTGTATTTCCCAGGGTTTTCTTTGATGAGTCGCATCGGCTCTTTTGCTTTAATCAGGCAAATGACACCAGGAATAAACCCTATGCCACAGAATGTGAGGCTTAAAACGATAGAGACGATACCGAGGCCGAAAATGAGCCCTGCATCTGGAATTGATTCTGGCTGCTCTGAGATAGTATCGTGATCAAGGATATTATGGTCTGACATAGTACAAAAGTATGTATTTTAACTGATACGACTCCAGCTGCTTTTGCTCTTGCGGATGCGTTTGAGCTGCTTGCGGATGCAAGTGTGTACAGGATGGTCGAGGTGTGGATCATCGGTCACGATGCGCTGCGCGATGGTGCGCGCTGCTTGGAGAATATTTTGATCGGTGGCGAGATCTGCTAGGCGAAACTGAATCACCCCACTCTGCTGCGTGCCTTCGATATCGCCGCCACCGCGTATCTCCATATCGACTTCGGCGATTTTGAAACCGTCCGTCGTCTCTGCCATTGTATCGAGTCGCTTTTTGGCCTCTTTGCTGCGCTTGTAAGCTGCGAGCAAAACACAGTACGAGCGCTTGGCTCCACGCCCGACTCGTCCTCTCAGCTGGTGAAGCTGCGAGAGTCCAAAACGCTCTGCATTTTCGATGACCATCACAGAAGCGTTGGGCACATTGACACCAACTTCGATCACTGTCGTGGCGACCATGATCTGGGTTTCGCCCCTGACGAATCGCTGCATCTCGGCATCTTTTTCGGCGGCTTTCATACGGCCGTGCACCATGCTGATCTGATATTTCGGCTCGGGGAAATAGTCTTTGACCATCGCATAGCCATCTTCAAGGTTCTGTAGATCGAGGGTTTCGCTTTCTTCGATGAGCGGATAGACGATGTAGGCTTGGCGGCCTTCTTCGATCTGCTGCTTGATGAAGGTATAGATTTCTGTGCGACGTGTATTCGTGCGGACAAGAGTCTCGACTGGTGTGCGCCCTGGCGGCAGCTCATCAATCGTCGAGACATCAAGATCGCCGTAGACAGTCATCGCGAGTGTACGCGGAATTGGTGTAGCAGTCATCACAAGGATGTGCGGCGGCTTATCATCTGTGCGTTTTGCCCAGAGCTTGGCGCGCTGCGCGACGCCAAAGCGATGCTGCTCGTCGATCACGGCTATGCCGAGCTGCTTGAAGACAACCCATTCTTCGATCAAGGCATGAGTACCGATCAAGATATCGATCTCGCCGGCTTGAAGTTGTTCGAGGATGAGTTTGCGCTTTTTGCCTTTAATGCTGCCGCTCAAAAAGCTAACAGTCAAGCCAAGCGGCTTAAGTAGTTCACTAATACCATCGTAATGCTGCCGCGCGAGAATTTCTGTCGGCGCCATCAAGCAGGCTTGATAGTCATTATCAAGTGCCATGAGCATGACGATGACCGCGACGATTGTTTTTCCGCTCCCGACATCGCCTTGAAGCAAACGATTCATGTGGCGGCCGGAGCGCACATCGGCTCTAATCTCTTTGATGACTCGCTTTTGTGCGCCTGTCAGCTCAAAGCTGAGGATCTCATTGTAGAAGCGATTGAAGGCGTCACCCAATTGCTCGAGCTTCGGCCCTTTGATCGTGCGTTTGTTGATTGAGTTGCTTTGTACGAGTGGCAATTGATTAAAAAACAACTCTTCGAATTTGAATCTCCGCACAGCAGCTTTGTGTTGTTCCCAGTCTGCTGGAAAATGGAGCATCCGCAAAGCAGGCAGCCGATGCGGCAGCTTCAGTTTTTGGATCAAATACTCAGGCAAGGTCTCAGGCACATCAGCATCCTTGAGCTGCCCAAACAAGTGCGCCATGCTCTTGCGAATCCCGCGACTATCGAGTCCGCTCCTCCGCAATGGCTCAGTCACACTATACACTGGCACAAGTGTCGTGTACTCAGACGTGTCTTCTTCGCGCTCGATCAGCTCTGTTTCTGGATGCGTAATACTGAGCCGTCCATTAAAACTATTGACTTGACCAAAAATCAGATATTGTTGATTCGGTTTAATGATTTTTTGGAGATACTGAACGCCCTTAAACCACGTCAAATCAATGCTGCCTGTCTCGTCTTGAAAACGAGCGACAAGCCGTTTCTTAAATCCAGAGCCAGCGACACTCACTCGTCGCATCATACCAAGCAATTGGACATTTCCGCTATCCGCATTGAGCTCACGTATACGATGCAATTGTGTACGATCAGTATACCGAAATGGATAATGCTCAATAAGATCAGCAAAGGTGTAAATCCGCAAGTCTTTATTCAGCAGCTTCGCACGCTTAGGCCCAACTCCTTTAAGAAATTCGACAGAAGTATCAAGGAAACTGTGATGCTCGCTTTGTATCATGCTCAATTTACCTAGCAAAAGTATTCACAATGTTTCGGAAATAGTATTGACATATTCTCGTAAACAACATTATCATTTTTAAATGGGCATCCGCAGCTTCATTTCATTCAGCTACGGCGGGCTGATCCGCCGTACGGTAGCCTAGCTTCTATTAAAAAAGCCCCACAAAATTGTGAGGCGTTTTTAATAGAATCCGCCCTACGGGCGCTGCTTCCATCCCTATGCCATTGGCAGCCTATTCACCTTGACTTGCGCCATCAAATTTCTTAAACACACCAAGATTAAACGAAGGCGATCTCGCGACGCGATCAGCACTAAATGCACCATAAAAAGCAGCACTCACACCATAGCCATTTTTAATTTCTTTAAATATTTTTAATCCCCAAGAAATATATTCTTGATTATTCATGTACAATCCTGTAAAAATATTTGATGAAAGGTTGCCCAAATTATCTTCTCTATTTTGCAAGGAGACACGAGCATGTATTACGACAGCTGCTGTCAAAATATCGGCAATGTTGTAACCAACTTCCACTCCGCCTACATAACTGTGACTGATATTTTTTGTCGCGATTTCAAGGCCCGAAAATCCGTAAGCATAGCCTTTGCCGAGACCCGCGCCAAATGAAATACCAGGTGTAATTAAAAAAGCATCAAAGCCCGTTTGCAGGCCTGTATTCTCATCTCTATTAATCAATGGAATACCAGCATTGAGATAAGCTGATAGTTTGAAATCATTTTTTAAGATCGCTTGCTTTATGCCTAGAGTTGTATTTCCAAGTCCAACAATTGATTTTTCAGGCGTAATAATAAAGGACTGTGGATTCAAATCGCCTGTACTTACATATTTTACAGGTAGTGACAAAAGAAGAGTTGTCCCCTCGCGCACTCCATACTCTCCGTAGAGCTGAACTTCAATATCAAGAACTTCTCTAGGAAGCTCTAGGCTGCCATCCTCATAAAAAATACTTGAGTATGTAGGAATCATTGAAAAGCCTACTTGTGCATAGCCGCCCTTGTGTGGCTGAGTCCACGGAGATTGTGCTGTAAGTGGCAATACAAATACAGCACTCAATAGAACAAACAAATACTTCATCGGAATTGCTTTTTAGAATTATGCAAACTCTAATGTAATACGAGTTGAAATGTTTAAGTGATTATTTTTAAGCTCTGTCGTAGATCGGACAAGCGCTGCGAAGTGGTGCGCAGCAGACGCGACGTAGGAGCGGCCGAGCGAATAGCGAGCCACGAAGCATAGCGACCTTTATTTTTTTTCTAGTGTATTTCACTAGAAAAAAATAAAGGATGGCTCATAAAAACAATTGAATTAATCGTTCAAAAGTCGATTAACCGTAGAGATTAAATTATGATACGTTTCGTCAGTAAACCCTGTTTCGCGAAGCGCAATTTCTCCACTTTGATCAATGACAATATGCGTTGGATAACGATTGACTTCATACGCTTTGACAATGTCATCAGCATCAGCTAAATGATCGTAATGAAATTTATAAATAGACAGAAATTTTTCGACCTCTTCTTTACTTTCATAATTTATGGAAAGAAACAAAACATCTTGATTATTGTATCTCTTTTTTAATTCATTTAAACGAGGAATCTCTCGTATGCATGGGCGACAAGCGGCAAACCAAAAATTGAGAACAATGACTCTACCGCTATAATCCCAAGGCATGAGTTTTCTGCCTGAAATTAATTTACGAGCAGCAAAAATGCTTCTACCATCAAGCAAGTTATCTACGGTTGTAGATGTTGTTAATTCGAGTTCTTGAGATTCGGTCTGCAATCTTGATGTTCGAATATTTTGAACAGATTTATTCACTTCTTTACGTAAATCAAAAAATGGCTGAAATACTTTTTTCTCAGAAACCTCTATAACCGTTTTTACATGAAATCTTCTTACTCCTCTTTTAATTGGCATTTCATATTGTAATGGAAATCCTTTTAAGCCAAACAAATCAAGAGTTTTTCCTTTTATCTCACGCGTAAAATATACTGTAACCCACTGCTCACCAATTTTCACTTTAGCTTTATTGCAAATAAAATTTTGGATTGTTTTTGTACCGCTGAGATATTTTACTTCGAGGTCGCTTTTTATGACTTCTTGATTTTTTGATCCAGATCGATCAAAATATGCTGCTATTTTGCTCTCAATATCAAAAATGACAAACTCACCTTTTGCGTCAAGGATTGGTTCGTGTACGAGACTACCGTGTATCTGTACATGTTGTTTGATTGGTATAGGTGGGACTGCTCCTGGCTTGGCATCGTACATATGCTCGGAGACGCTAAAGGTGATTGTAGCATCTTGCTTCATCATCGGTATAGCCAAGAGATGTGTACAAAAGACTAGGCTTAGGGCAAAAAAAAGAGATTTCATTTGTGTGAGCTTGGATCATAAATATACAACGATCGATGATTCGTGACAGAGTAGAGATAAGTCGAGCTGAAACTTTTAAGCGGCTTTTGCTCGTTACCTTTGCACTATGACTGCTATAAAAGGAAAAACGGTACTCGTCACTGGAGCTGCTCGCGGCCTCGGCAAACTCATGTGTGAAGAATCTGCGCTCCGTGGAGCCAAAGAAATCATCATGTGGGACATCGACGAAGAAACACTCAATACAACTGCCAATGAGCTTGCTGCTAAAGGTCATTCTGTCCATCCGTATGTAGTGGATGTTACAGATGTCGAGCAGATCGAGTGGGCTGCTTCAGATATCAAATCCTCTGTCGGTACTGTTGATATACTCTTTAATAATGCAGGCATTGTCGTCGGTAAATCCTTCGTTGAGCATACAGATGCTGATATAGAGAAAACAATAGCGATCAACGTACTTGGTGTGATGCGCGTAGCCAAAGCATTTCTATCAGATATGATTGCTCAAAAGAGCTGTCACATCATCAATATCGCTTCAGCAGCAGGCATGATCGCCAATCCAAATATGTCTGTCTACGCATCGAGTAAGTGGGCTGTACTTGGTTGGTCTGAATCGCTCCGTCTTGAGCTCGAAGAGATCAATAAAAACCTTCGTGTATTGACTGTAACGCCGAGCTATATCAATACAGGCATGTTTGATGGTGTCAAAGCACCGATGCTTACGCCGATCATGGAGCCAGACAAAATTGTCGCACGGATTATGAAAGCCGTTGAGAAAAACGAAATTTTGTTGCGAGCGCCATTCGTCGTTAATGCAATTCCAATGCTCAAAGGCATTCTTCCGACTCGCGTCTTTGACTATGTCGCTGGCGATTTGATGGGTGTTTACGAAAGTATGGATAAATTCAAAGGACACGATAAAGCAGCAAAAGCGACAAGCAAAAAAGACGCTACCGAAGAAGCGCCACGAGCAGCTTCAAAAGCTTAGAAGCTGCAAGTATTACTATTTTCTTTGAGCCATCGCTCGTGACGTTTGTAGTCTGGGCAATGAGCTGAAACGATATTCCAGAATCGAGCACTGTGATTCATCTCTACACGATGAGCGAGCTCGTGGATGATCACATAGTCGATCACATCTACTGGCGCAAGCAGCAATCGCGTCGAGAGCGTGACCACTCCTTTTGACGAGCAGGTTCCCCAAGTCGAATCAGTAGGACGAATTCTAACTTCGGTGATTGGTTTGCCGACTGTTTGCTCATTGAGCTCAAGGACGCGGCGTCTCAATTGCGGCAAGAAATATTGGGCAAAAATGCGCATCAAGATGCGTCTTACATGTCGCTGCCGCTCTAGCAGAGAAGCATCTTGTCCGACGCTCAATATCAAAACACGCTCAGGCGTCATCATAGCCTTAATCTTGAGACCTGATATTTCTTCAAGCTGTAAATGAAATGTCGTACCATAGACCTTCAAGACATCGCCATTTTGATATCGCCGCCCGACGTATCGATCCAGTTGCCCTTTCTTGTAAAATTTTAAGACGATATCACGAGCGCCCAAGCACCAATCTTCAAAGGCCGCCTCAGTGCGTAGGCGCGGCACCGTAAATCTCAAAGCTCGCACACCCACGGCGATTCGTCCTGTGTAGCCTTTTTTACTCAAATTCGCCTCGATGGGAAAATGTGTCTCACCAATTGAAAAAGAACCACGAACTTGGCTGCCATCTTGAACATCTCGCGCAATTTTGCGTAACATTCGCAACGTAGCTTCCGAATCCGTATGAAAGAGCAAATTATTGTCCACGACAAGCGATTTTCGATGTATCTCTCTTCCGACAAGATTCAATCACGCATTCGCGAGATTGCCCTTGAGTTGAGAAGTATACTGAATCACAAAAATCCCATTTTTCTGCCAGTTCTCAATGGCGCATTTATGTTTGCCGCCGATCTTATGAAGCACGTCGATTATCAGTGCGAGATCCAGTTCATAAAAGCGGCAAGCTACAGCGGCATGGAAAGCACAGGCACAATCGCGATGCCCGTCGGACTGCCACCCGAGATAAAAGATCGCCACATCGTCATCGTCGAAGATATCATCGACACAGGGCGCACGCTTTCACACATCCAAGCACTGATCAAAGCCGAGCAGCCCGCTTCATTGCACACCGTTTCGCTCTTGTACAAACCCGACAATGTCGTCACAGAAGTCGAAGCAGATTTCATCGGCTTCAAGATTCCAGACAAATTTGTCGTTGGCTACGGACTCGACTACGACAATCTCGGTCGCCACTTGAGCGGCATTTATCAGCTCGCAGAATAGAAAAATATGGGGCGTCCGCGCCAGAGGCGCGGCGGGCTGTTCGGCAGCTCGCTGTTCGCTCGGCCACATCGCTCCGCTCGTGTCTGCTACGCACTGCCTACCATCCCTACGCCAAAGACTCATTACTTGATACACATGACAGATCCATCAAAGTTGAGAGAAGACTATCAGCGCGGAGAGCTGCTCGAATCCACAGTGCCGAGCGATCCCTTTTTGCTCTTCAAAGAGTGGTTTCAATATGCTGTCGAGACCAAGCAGCCCGAGCCCAATGCGATGACACTCGCCACATCAACACCTGATGGGCAGCCGTCTGCGCGCATCGTCCTCCTCAAAGAATATGACGAGCGCGGCTTTGTCTTTTACACCAATTACCACAGCCACAAAGGCCACGAGATCGACACCAATCCGCATGTTGCACTTGTTTTTCTATGGCTCGGGCTTGAGCGGCAGATCCGCATACAAGGCACGGCGACACGTATATCCGCACCTGAGTCAGACGCGTATTTTGCCTCGCGGCCACGCAAAAGTCGCCTTGGAGCACACGCTTCGCCACAGAGCCAAATCATCGAGTCGAGAGATCTGCTCGACGAGCGCTGGCAGCAAATGGAGCAAGCGTTTGAAGGTGATGTACCACGCCCTGAGCATTGGGGCGGCTATCGCGTTGAGCCGACGATGATCGAGTTTTGGCAAGGACGCAGCTCGCGGCTGCATGATCGCATCGTCTACGATCGTCTAGGAGATGACTGGCAGATCAAGCGGCTCGCACCTTAGCGACGCGCAGCAAAAAAATCTTTCATCAGCTGCTTGCACTCCTCTTGCATAACACCGAGCGCGACTTTGGTTTTTGGATGAAGCAAATTGCCATGACGGAAGTAGCCGCTCTTGTCATCTTGCGCGCCGTAGACGACTCGCCCTACCTGCGCCCACGCAAGCGCACCTGCGCACATAACGCACGGCTCAAGCGTGACATACAGCGTGCAATTTTTGAGATACTTTGAGCCCATCGCTTCGGCTGCTGCTGTGATAGCGATGATCTCGGCATGTGCTGTGACATCATTCATCCGCTCAGTCGAGTTGTGTGCACGCGCGATGATTTGATTTTCGAAAACAACGATTGCGCCTACGGGCACTTCTCCGAGTTCGGCTGCATGTCGAGCCTCGATGAGCGCTTGCTTCATAAAATGCGAATCATCAAAAACGGTGAGCTTCATTGTGCCAAATTACAACGCTTGAGTATTGCTCTGTGAATAATCTGCATGGGGAATCGGCTGCTTGGACAAGCGCTGTGAAGCAGGAGCCGCTAGGCTAGACGCGACGTAGAGCGCAGCTCAAGGAGCGGCCGAGCGAACAGCGAGCTGCGAAACATAGCGACCGCGACGAACGTGTGAGGAGCGGATGGCCCACTTAAACTAATCTCATCTTCAAAATGAAATGAATCGCTTGCAAAAGACCGCTTTGCGGCTATCTTTGCGGCATAAACCACCACTATGGCAGATCACGATTACGGTAGCAAAGGATTCTGGGTAATGCTCATCTTGGCATTCATCTTTCTCTTGTTTTCGATCATCATTTATGTGTACTTCGGCAATTGGGATTCGCTCCCAGAAGTCGGGTAATTGAGCTGTGAACCTCTATGTCATGAGGCGTTCATAGATTTCCTCTACTTTACTTATTGGATGCAGTCTGATTGTATTGGGCTGCTTGCTGAGCCCGCGCAGATTGGTGGCTGGGATGTACATGTCTGTAAATCCGAGGCGAGCTGCTTCGATCAGGCGCTGCTCGATGTGGCTGACGGCTCGCACTTCGCCTGAGAGTCCGACCTCTCCAGCAAATGCGACTGTAGCGGGTATCGCGACATCACGCAGGCTCGACATCAGTGCGCTCAAGACGGCGAGATCAATGGCTGGATCATCCATACGCAGGCCGCCTGCGAGATTGAGAAAGACATCGCACTGTCCAAATGGTAAGCCGCCGCGCTTGTCGAGTACGGCGAGGAGCATATTCATGCGGCGCAGATCGAAGCCTGTGGTCGAGCGCTGTGGATTGCCGTAGACGGCTTTGGTGACGAGTGCTTGGGTCTCGATGAGGAGTGGTCGATTGCCTTCGAGCGCGGCGGCGATGGCGCTGCCGCTGAGTTCGTCTTCGTTTTGGGAGAGGAGCAGCTCGCTTGGGTTACTGACTTCGCGGAGACCGTCGGCACGCATCTCATAAATGCCGAGCTCAGAAGTCGAGCCAAAGCGATTTTTGATCGTCCGTAAGATGCGATAAGTGTGATGTCTATCGCCTTCAAACTGAAGGACGACATCGACGATATGCTCTAGGAGTTTTGGCCCTGCAAGTGAGCCTTCTTTGGTGATGTGTCCGATGAGTACGGTCGGGATTCCTGTGGCCTTGGCAAATTGCTGGAGCTCGCCTGCGCACTCACGTACCTGTGAGACGCTGCCTGGTGTGGATGTGATGTCTGGCGACTGCAAGGTTTGTATCGAGTCTACGATCAGCAAGGACGGCTTGATCGTCGTAGCGGCCGTCATGATGTCTTGCACATTTGTCTCTGTCAGAATGTGGCAATTGCTGCCATCTCCTTTGAGGCGATTTGCTCGCATCTTGATCTGCGATGCGCTTTCTTCGCCTGTGACATACAGGATCGTGCCACTGAGATTGAGTGCAACTTGGAGCAGCAGCGTACTCTTGCCGATACCTGGCTGACCACCAATCAAGATGACTGATCCTGGTACGATGCCGCCGCCGAGTACGCGATTGAGTTCGTCGTCTTGACTTGATACGCGCTGTCCTTTTTCGGCAGCTATGTCAGTGAGGCGTACTGGAGCAGCTGAATTACGCTGTCCGCTTGCTTGGGCAAACGTGCTGCGCTTGGCTTGTGGCTTTTGTACTTGTTCGACGAGTGTATTCCATTCGCCGCAATGGCGGCATTTGCCTTCCATCTTTGGCGATGTGCCACCGCATGACTGACAAACGAATATTGTTTTTGTTTTGGCCATAATTTGAAGTCGTAAGATACACGTCGAGTTGATTGATTTGTGTCGTGGCTTATTCTATTTATAGTCCTCTCTTGGTAGCAGCTTGGCTGCGCTTTGATTTTGCTTGTCTGACGCATGTCGAGCTATTGATTCGAAGAATGTTGTCCCAAGATGTTGTGTAGTGTGGAGATTCCCACTGGGCTTTTCGACTCCAAGTATGATTGCTTCCACAGCTCGCATACTGAACAGCATTGTATCCTGCTGAATGATTGATCTGGTCAATCGCTTGCTGCAATTTGCTCAAGCGGTCTGGTTGCTCCAACTCGCAAAAGAGATTGCCTTGTGTCTGTGAAAGTGGACTCAGGTCATGCACAAGTATGCCTGCCTTTTTGTAATTCACTCCAGGTTTGTAGAGTTGTTTGATCAGTTTTGTACAAATCTGTATGAGATCAGCTGTATTGGCTGTCGGCAGCGATAATGATCGAGCGCAGCTCTGCTTTGTTCTTTTTTGTCCGCTCTTGATGCGATGTGGATTGGAGCGTAGAAAAACAGAAATATATCGAGCTTGAAGTTTGGCACGGCGGAGCTTTTCTCCTACTCGCGTCGCATAGACGGAGATCGCCTCGCAGAGCTCTGTGAGATCGTATACGTCTTTGCGAAATGAGCGCGAGACCATGACTGATTTTCGTGGAGGATGATTGTCAAGCTCAATGCAAGATATATCTCGTAGCTCTTGAGCCGTGCGGAGACCAGTGACACCATACTTCTGACGAATCCAACCAAGCGGCAGCCGATCTATATCTGCTGCGGTGGCAATACCACGTATGGAGAGTTGTTTGGCGATAGCGCGACCGACTCCCCAAATCTCTGATATTGGTACTCGGGATAATTCTGCTGTAAGTCGCTCTTGATTGAGAAGTGAATAGACTTCTTTGTGGTAGATTTTTTTTGCAAGAAAATTGGCTGCTTTGGCGAGGGTTTTTGTTCGGGCAAGACCAATGCTGACTGGGACACCTGTCTGGCGATAGATCAATTTGCGTAGGGCGAGGCAGCGATCTTTGAGCTCGATGAGTTCTTGTTGTGTCACAAGAAATGACAGAAATGCCTCATCAATAGAGTAAACATCGACATCATAACAGTGCTCGCTCAGTACATCCATGATGCGAGCTGACAAATCACCATACAAGGGATAATTGGAAGAGAATACTGTGACTCGGTGTTTTTGTAAAAGTGGCTTGACTTCCCAATATGGGGCGCCCATCTTGATGCCTAAGGCTTTTGCTTCGCTTGATCGCGAGATGATGCAGCCGTCATTGTTGGAAAGTACAACGACTGGCTTGCCGTCAAGGTCTGGCCGAAAAACGCGCTCACATGACACGTAAAAGTTATTGCAGTCGACAATACCCCAAATGGTGACAAGCTTATCGCTGTGGCTCATGGACGATGTATGTGACGACTCCCCAAATTCGTATATCTTCTTCGGCTGCTACGACAATCGGTTCGTAATCTGGGTGGGCGGAAAGAAGCTGGAGGCCTTGTTGTGTGTATTTGAGTCGTTTGACCAAAAATGCATTGTCGAGTATCGCGACAACTACGTCATGCTGCTGAGCGGGCAGCGAGCGATCAACGACAAGGATGCAGCCATCGTAGATGCCAGCACCGATCATGGAATCGCCTTCGACGCGTACAAAAAAGGTCGCTGACTTGTTTTTGATAACATGGGCATCAAGGCTGAGTGGATCTTCGAGATAGTCGTCTGCTGGGCTCGGAAATCCAGCTTGTACACTATTGTAATATGGTAGCAAAGCCTCTACTACACTCATGTATGATGGTGAGATATTGGTGATCATAACTAATCCAATCTGGTTTACGTTATTCAAATTTAGAAACAAATTGTTTTATTTTTATTTTCTGTGAGTATATTCTTTTTATTATTTATCCTGTTGCATCTAAGGTTTTGGACAAGCGCTGCGAAGTGGCGCGACCATAGGGAGCGGATGCCGTAGGCAGCCGAGCGAACAGCGAGCCACGAAGCATAGCGACCGCCACGAACTTGTGAGTGGTGGATGGCCCATATTTATTACAATTTGAATGCTTTACTTGGTGGCTCTCGATGTACTTTTGACTGCTTCAAAAATGTCAATGCTCCATCGAACATATCTACAACTGGGCTGCAATATGGGCAACCGTCGTATCCAGATCTTGAAGGCGCAGAAGCTCCTGAACGCTGCCCTCGGTGAGCCTGTGTCTCAATCGTATGTCTATGAGACGGCTGCTTGGGGTGTGACGAAGAAGCAGCATGATTATTTTAATCAAGTGCTGGGCTATGACACGACTCTTGAGCCCTTGGAATTGCTTGATCTTTGCTTGGATATTGAGCGGCAACTTGGCAGGGTGCGACGAGAGCCTTGGGGGCCGCGATCAATGGATATTGACATCCTCTTGTATGCTGATCGTGTGATCAAGACGAAGCGGCTAACAATCCCGCATGCGCTCTTGCATAAGCGTCGATTTGTGCTTGAACCCTTGGCTGAAATAGCTGGCGATATCGTACACCCGATACTTGATACGAGTATCGCTGATCTTTGTGCTGCTGTGAATGGTCAATCATCTATCCGCAAAATGGGTTTTGCATGAGTGATGCTACTCTATCGCCGTATCGGATCATCGCCATAGAGGGAAATATCGGCGTCGGTAAGACGACGATTAGTACGCTGTTGGCTGATCGTCTGGGCAGGCAAATGCTGCCTGAGCGGTTTCATGATAATCCGTTTTTGGCTTCGTTTTATAAGGATGCGGATCGGTATGGATTTTCGACTGAGTTGCATTTTTTGATGGACCGTCTCAAGGATTGGCAGGATGAGACGCTGCGAAATGGTGCATGGATCACCGATCATATGTTTGAAAAGACGATGCTCTTTGCGCGTCAAAACCTTAAGCAGGCTGATGAGCTCGAATTGTTTAAACGCATTTATAAGAATGTTGCTCTTTTGATTCCGCAGCCTGATGTGATTGTCTTTTTGCATAGACCAATACACGTACTCATCGAACAGATAAAAAAACGGGGCCGGTCTTACGAACATCGAATCACGACTGAGTATTTGTCAATGCTTGATACAATGTATTTAAATTATCTGCGTGATGAGCATTCGGGTAAACGTATCATCTTGAGGCTTGGGGATTCGAATTTGCTTGAGGAACAGGCTGCTCTCGATCAAATGATTGATTTATTGGAGCAGCCGCTTGAAGATGGATTGTATGTCGCTGAGGTGAAGGCTCCCTACCAGCTTGTCGAAATGCATTCTTTTTTCTAGTAAAATCGTGACATTTGAGCTTCAATGGTGTCGAAAGAGAAAATCAACAGTTATGCCTACCAAGGAATACAACTCTACCGAAACAGGAATCGCTATCGCAATTGTCATTTGTCTTGTTGGACTTGTGTGGTATCTCGGTGCATTTAAGGTATTTGATAATGCAAAAGCAGATTTAGCTGATGATGATACAAAACGTGTAGAACAGACAGTAGATGCTACGAATGAAACTGAGTCTGCTGCTACGACTTTAGTTCTTCTTTCTGTTGGTGATCAGGTTTCGTATCGTGGATTTGCGAATGGTGCTGGCTATGATGGCGAAATCCTTGGCATTGAAAACGATTTTTATACTATACGAGTAGACAACATCAAGACGGCATCTCCGAAGCAGTTTTTCCTACCTGCTTCTGCTTGTAGCGGCAATATCAGTCTTGGTACTGCACAATCTCCTAACAGTGGGATCGGTCAAAGGATTCAAGTACCAACATCGTGCTTTGTCAACTAAAGCACGAAAAATTGAGCTATATCTAAAATGCTGCTTGAAAAAAATCAAGCAGCATTTTTTTATACACAGTGCTCAACAATTTTTCCCACATTTTTATCAAAACATGACAGCCTATTTTACGTAGAGTTAATATCCAAAACGCCTAAACGGCTGAAGTCAAGATTACCTTTGTAACCGATTTATCGCCTGTGCAGGTTTCTAAATCACGATCGAACTTCTCTTTTCTCACTTTCTCTAATCTTCAAATCACATGAAGCGTTTTTATCTCTCTTTATGTTGTTGTTTGTTCGCCGGGTTTGTTTTCGGTCAAACAGCAATCATTTCAGAGTTTGCCTCAGATCCTACCATGAACGATGGTACGGGAGGTGAATTCATCGAATTGTACTGCCCTGCTGGTGGTGGTGCCTGTGACATCAGTTGTTGGGTTGTCTCAGACGGTCAAGGATTGATCACAATACCTGATGGTACAAGCATTCCTGATGGAGGGTATTTTTTGATTGCTTATGCTCCAGCTTTCAACTGTGCAACATGTGATTTCAATGGTTTGCCGGTCGATCTCGATCTTGCCACTTGCGGCTGCTTAAACGGTGGATCTTATTCAGGTGCTGCTGATGGTGGGCAGACGATTGTACTTGGTAAATCTGGTAATACAGGTGAGCTCGTACTTTTATTTGATGCATCTGGAACAATCAGTGATCAGGTAGCTTTTGACGCAGGTCAAAACACTCAGTTTCCAAATGCAAGCATAACTGGAACACCAGTTGGAACTTGTGCAGGTGGAAGTTATGGTATTCCTGATCCGGCTACGGTATCCCCTGATGCAGGACCAATCGTAAAAGGCTGTAATACATCGTATAGCTATGATCCTGTCGCTATGGCATGGAGTACAGACAATCACCCTACACCAGGCGTTGAAAATGACTTAACTGATGCTGATGCCTTCGTCTTCGAATACAGCATAGATGGTGCACCTTTTGTCTCTGTAGCAGATGGTGCGACTGTTGATCTTTGTGGGCCTGCTACCAATATCACAATTCGTGGCACAGTCAACAACCACCAAAATGTACTTGAAACTGTTTTTGATTTTGCTGGCAAGTATGGTTCATACATTAATGATCCGAACAATGGTGGTATCCAAGCTTGGACAACATTTGCAGGACAAGGTTCTGGAGTCACAACCTTTGAATACACGACTGCACTTGTCACTGGAACAACGTATGCCGCTCAATGGAGTGATTACAAAGAAGGTTGTTGTGGATCAACATCTCCGACAAGTGGAAACGAGTGTTATGAGCGTGTAGAGTTCACTATAAATGTCATTGAACCACTTGCAACTGCTGCTTTAGCTTGTGCAGATGATAATGCTGGCTTAAATGCAGTGACAGCTGATCCTGCAACAGCACCAGGTGTTACGTATACGTTGTATGATGATGCAAATGATCAATCAAATCCGATAAGCTCTAACACTACAGGTCTGTTTACAATTGCAGCTCCAGCAGCAACTGGTTACTATGTTATTGTCTCTCAAGCTGGTGGTTGTGCTCCTGATGTGACTGTTACAGGTACATTCTGCGTTGCAATCCCTCCTTGCCCTGAAGTTGCCGCTGGTGATATTAATGGTGTCGCTGGTCCAGTTGCGTTGTGCCCAGATGAAGAATTTAATCTTCAAATTGATGGTGCATCAGCTGACAACTTAAACCTGCCTAACGGCGGAACAATCGACTGGTACTTTGATGAGTCTGCTGCATTTGATCCATGGACTGGCGGCGGAACGCTGCTTGGACAAGCTGATATAACCTTGAATTCTGCTAAAGACTGCTCTACTCTCGCTCCTGGAGACTTGGTTATTACAGCGATCCAAAGTGACAATCCTGATGTACTATGTTTTGTACCTCTCGTTGATCTTCAACCGTCTACATCATTCTTCATCACTGATAATGGATGGCTAGCTGCAGGTGGATTCAGAGGAACTGGTGAAGGTACAATGGAGTGGATTGCTCCAGCTGCTGGAGTTACAGCTGGCACCGAAGTTTGTCTTTCAGGTTTCAATGCAACT
Source organism: Saprospiraceae bacterium (assembly GCA_020631455.1). GTDB lineage: Bacteria > Bacteroidota > Bacteroidia > Chitinophagales > Saprospiraceae > JAHDHF01. The sequence continues at coordinate 3,221 of JAHDHF010000010.1, read as the reverse complement.
ACTCCAGCGCCAACTGCAACTGTAGGTTCAATAGCTATTACAGGCGATGGCGTTCCAAGTTTATCTACTGGTGGTGACCAAATGATTTTCTATTGTGCGTCAGCTTGGGATGCAACGCCAAGCGTATTCGCTGCTATTCATACAGACGCCAATGTTTGGTCTGCTGATGCAACAGATTCCAATACATCAGCCATTCCAACTGGTCTTACAGAAGGTATTTCTGCTGCTGCTGTTGGCAATACTGCTACAGGCGACTATGACAATGCTGTATTTAATTGTACGGGTGGTACAGTCTCAGGTGATGCTGCTACAATAGCTGCAATTGTAATGGACAACTCAAATTGGACAGGCAGCACAAGTATCATTGCTCCTACGCCGTCTACTTGTGCATTCACTGTTACGGGTGCTAGCTCAAGCTATACAATCGACACCTTGACATCAGCATTTACAAATGCGGACTGTGGTAAAACATATTTCATTAAAGGTATTGTGCAGCCATTCCCAAGTGCAGCTGACAATCCAGCTTGTTTAACTGCTGATGCAACGACTGCAACATTTGAGGTAAGTCTCACTTGCCCAACAGCTGATCTCGATGTCACACCTATCGAAGCTTGTGATGTTGATGCGCCAGTAGATATGATTATCTCAACTGATATCGCTGACGGCACTATGGTCGATGTCAACTATGACAATAACGGTACAGCAGGAACAGCAGCAGGACTCACAGTAACGGGAGGTCAGATTGTTGTGCCAGTTTCTATGTCTGGTACATATACCTTAACAGGTGTCATCCCAGCAGCAGGCTGTGCAGCAGCTGTGACTGGTATGGTAGATGTCGTCATTACACCTACACCAACAGTTGCTCCTACCATCCCTGCTACACTTGATGTTTGCGAAGGAGAAGCTGCTTTGTTAACTGCATCTGGTGGATCAACTTTCGAATGGTCGCTTGACAACTTTACTTCTGTTGATGCTACAGGCGAAGACTACAATGTACCAAGTCCAGGAGCTGCTGGAGCTACTACGACAGTTTACGTTCGTTCAGTCAATACACCACCAGCTACAGGTTGTCCTGGTCCAGTCGCTCAAGTGACAATAACATCAATCGCTTGTGCTGGTGCTCCAGTTGGTTCTATTTCTGGTAATGTCTTTATCGACAACTATGCAGACGGTACAAACGGCAACAACGACGGAATGGGTGCAGGTATGGATTCACCACTTGCTGGCGCAATGGTCGAATTATACGACTGCTCAGGTACACTTATTCAAGGACCATATATGGTCGATGCAATGGGTAATTACTCATTCCCTGGTCTTCCTGATGGCTGCTATTACGTACAATTCATTCCTCCTGTAGGTACACCAGCATATACAGGTACATTCCCAAATGTTGGCTCAAGCACAGCTGATGATAGTGACATGAATGGCTCAAACCAATCACCACAAATCACGATCGTATCAGCTGCAGGCACTTCTGATGGAGATGACACATTTGCAGGTGCTACAGACTATACAGACGTTGATGCTGGCTTCTTCCAACCTGTTGTCATCGAAGGTGTTGTTTATGAAGACACTGATGATGATGGCTCTGCAGATGCTCCATATACAGGTGCTGACGCTACAATCACTGCAACATTTGCAGGACCTGATGGAATGTGCGGTGGCGCAGATGATATTGCAGTACCAACTACTTCTGCCGCTGATGGTTCATATATGATTATGGCGCCTCCAGGCATCCTTTGTGATATCGTCTTTACTGTACCAGGTGGCAATGTCCCAATTGGACCGCCATCAGGAAATACTCAGCAGCCAGGCGAAACTTCGATCAATGGCTCTGACTCAAATCCACCAGGAGGTACTTCTGGTACAAGCGGATTATTCCCAAGTGGATCAAGCAGCGATATGAATAACTTCGCGCTTCCTATCGAGCTACTTTACTTCAAAGCAACTCGTATTGGTGATGACCAAGCACGTCTTGAATGGGCGACAAGTACAGAAATCAACACATCACACTTCGTGATCGAGCGCAGTACTGACGGCTTCAATTTCTCTGCAATTGGTACAGCATCAGCAGCTGGCAATAGCTCTTCAGAACAGTTTTATACTGCATTTGACAACTCACCATCACGAGGCGTCAACTACTACCGACTGAAGATGATTGACCTGGATGAGACATTTGTCTACAGCCCAACTCGTACAGTATTGTTCAATAGCGTAGGCGGTGTGACGGTCGTACCTAATCCTGTTCAGAATGCGTTTATCCTCACTCTCGAAAATCCAGTCTCAGCACCAACTCGTGTTGAGCTGATTGGAGCTAATGGCGCGCTCGCTCGCGAAGGCTATATCATCGAAGGTGAGAACCTCCTTCGCATAGATATCAGCGATCTAGCTGCAGGTAGCTACTTCATTCGTGTAGATCTCGGCAACGAAGTCATCTCTGAGCAGGTCATCAAGATTGACTAAGCCAAACACATACAATACCTGACGCTAAGCACGTCATTGTATCGCCCTCGATCATTCCTTGATCGGGGGCTTTTTTTATTTGGGGCTCACCGCGCTCATTTCATTACGCGCGGTCGGGCTATCCGGCAGCTCGCTGTTCGCTCGGCCGCTTGCTACGCTGCGCGTCTGCCTTGCGGCACTGCCTTCTATCCCTGAGCCATTTGCAGCTTCATTACTTGCGCAAGATGCTTTCCATCTTTTTGCCACGTGCGAGCTCATCGATGAGCTTATCGAGATAGCGTGTCTTGCGAGTCAATTCATTTTCGAGCTCCTCGACACGATAGCCACAGATCACACCTTTGATCAAATGCGCATTTGGATGAAGCCTTGCTTCTTCGAAAAACGTTTTGAACGTCACCTTGCGTTCAATAAGCTCTTGCAGCTTCGCTTCATCAAATCCAGTCAACCATTCGATGACTTGAAAGAGCTCTTCTTTGGTCTTGCCCTTCTTTTCGACTTTGGTGACATAATGCGGATAGACAGATGCAAATGTCATCTCGGCAATTCGCTGATTGTGTATCTCTGATGGCTGCTTACTCATGGTATTTTTTGCTTGTAGCAAATATAAACATCCAAAAGCATGGACAAGCGCTGCGAAGTGGTGCGAAGCAGACGCGACGTAGAGCGAAGCTCTAGGAGCGGCCGAGCGAACAGCGAGCCACGGAGCATAGCGACCGCGACGAGCACGCGAGGAGCGGATGGCCCCAAATAAACAACTT
>JAHDHF010000124.1 GCA_020631455.1 Saprospiraceae bacterium | reverse complement strand
TCGGCCACCTAGGGTGTCCGCTCCTGATAGTCGCGCCACTTCGCAGCGCTTGTCCACGTATTGACTTATCTTGACTCGAGTAAATTATCCTACTTTTTTTAGACAAATGAAAAAATGCGACTACAAGCAAGAGAACTCAAATACATCGAAACCGTAAGAGTACTCTACCTAAAAGAAAATCTAAACAGATATTATGTTCAATTTATTTAAACCGAAGAAAAAGAAATCGAAACTCTACTTGGAATTAATGGATGCTCTTTCCAGTAACACAAGCAGCCTTCATATAAATATTTACATTGAAGACCAAATTCTATTTCAAATCGTACCTGCAGCCAACTATATCAAAAGAGATCTTAAATTGAAAGTTAATCATACTATGGTTGAACATCATTTTTTCAACAAAAACAAAACACTAACCATTAAATATGAAGCAAATGCTATCAAATTACTTGACCAAAAAATATTTTCATTCTATGAAGAACCTAAAGGGATTAGAAATTACTACAGAGCAATAGAAAATAATCCTCAAACAATCGAAACTACAATCAATGATCGTGTACAAAATTTGTACAAAGGAATAAAAAATGATCTTTTACGAATTGAATATGCAAGTTATTAACTCTAACCTCTTGGCTGAGGGATAGAAGGTGTTGTCTGAACGAGCGCAGCGAGAGAGTGCCGGATAGCCCGACCCGAAATAAAAAAATCTCCTAGAGAAATTCTCTAGGAGATTTTTTATGAAGGGGCAGCCCCTCTTTATTATTCATTTATCGCAAGAGTTGTACATCGCCTTTGACGATAACTTTGTAGCCATCTATGAATGTGACTTCTGCATACCAAGCAAAGACAGCTTGGTTCATTGCCTTGCCCTTGAATGTGCCATCCCAGCCTTGTGATGGATCATTAGGCTGCGTGTCAGCTGATTCAAAAACGAGCTCACCCCAACGATCGTAGACAAGGAATCGATCGACTTGTGCAACGCCTGTGCCTGTCTGGACAAAAAGTTGATCATTGACATTGTCGGCATTTGGAGTAAAAGCATTGGCGACGTAGACGACGCGATTTTTATCTATATAAATCGTAACTGTATCCATATCAAAGCAGCCGCTTTCGTCTGTAGCCGTCACGATATAGGTAGCGTGATCTTGTTGGGCTGTATATGGATTAGGGCAATTTATGCAGCTGAGTCCGCCAGTCGGATTAAATGTCCAGCTGTACGCAATACTGTCTGTCTGTGGGCGATTGACAGAGGCAATAAGTTGTGTAGAATCTCCGAGGATAATTGTATCTGTGCCGATTTGAATATCGACTATGAGCTCCTGCGGTTGAGTAAGTGTGACTGATTCTTGGATGACGCAGCCATTATTATCGACTGCATAGGCGGTGTAGTCTCCAGCAGTCAATCCAACAAAGGCATTCTCAGGGCCAAAGGTCAGTGAGTCGATGCTGTATTGATATGGCGGTACGCCTCCAAAGACATTGTAGGTGACAGAGCCATCTGTGCCACTGAAGCAGGTGATGTCTTCGACTTCAAGCACACCGTCGAGGTATTCGGCTGGCTCAGTAATCGTGGCGGAAGTGACGAGCGTACAGCCAGCTGTGTCGGTCACGGTCACGAAATACGTTCCTGCGACAAGTGCAAAGGCTGTGTCGCCAGTTTGGCTGCCAGTATTGGCGTCCCATTGGTAGGTGTAATCACCACCGCGCCCTCCAAATGTCGAATCAATCATCAACATTCCTGTCGCATCGCCTTTGCATAAAACATCAAAGGCTGAGATAGATGTCTCGATTTGACTTGGCTCTAGGATTTCGAGTTCGACGATAACATCACAATTGATAGCATCAGTAATTGTTACTTCATATAAACCTGCTACTAAATTGAATGCTGTGTCTGTTGTTTGGCTGCCTGCATTTGTATCCCACAAGTAAGTAAAAGGCGGCGTTCCCCCAGTAGCTGTGGCAAAAGCAAATCCGTCTGATCCTCCAAAACAAGTCGCCTCTTGGAATCCACTTGAAATGAATATCTCTGGGGGAGAAGGTATCGTGATGCTATCTCTTGCGATGCAGCCATTGGCATCTGTAACGAATACAAAATAGGTTGTCCCGCCAATGAGGTTAACACCCGTAGCAGTAGTCTGTCCATCACTCCAATCATACGTATATCCTGGAGTACCACCACCTGCTGTAACCGTAGCTTGACCATCTGCTTGTCCGAAGCAGCTTGCAGCATTCGCGACAACAGAAGTCGTGATTGGAGGAGGTGAGCCGATCGTCGCTTGATCAATGTAGGTACAGCCATTGGCATCTGTAACTGTCACTGAATATGTACCTGGAGCAAGATTCGTTGCAGTAATGGCTGATTGAGCGCCTGTCGCTGCATCCCATTGGTATGTGTATGGCTGAGTCCCTCCAGTTGCATTGATTGTAGCAGTTCCATTTTGATCAGTAGAACATAAAACATCAGTCACGACAGTAGAGCCTCCTAGAGCTGCTGCTGGTTGAACGACGGTGGCAGTTGCCTGAGTAACACAACCATTAGCATCTGTAACCGTGGCGATATAACTTCCTTGAGGTAAACCAGAAATTGTTTGCGTCGTTTGGACTGGAACAGTATTCCAGGAATACGTGTAGGCTCCTGTACCACCTACACCAGTGACAGTCGCTGTACCATCGCTTCCTCCGAAGCAGCTGACGTTTGTGCTACTTGGTTGTGCTAGAAGCTGAGCAGGATCAGTCAATGTTTCGCTAACAATGCCGACGCAGCCTAGCGGATCTGTAATCGTTACTGTATACGTACCTGCTGCAAGACCGGCAGCTGTTGCATTTGTTTGCGTTGGTGTAGTAGACCAAACGAATGTATATCCAGCTCCAGAAGGCGAAGCTGTCAGTATACCATCTGCTGAGCCAGTACATGATGGCTGGTTATCTATACTGATGGCAGCATTAGGAATACCAAGTGCAACTCCAGTAATGACTTGCGAGCATCCAGCTGCATCCGCAACTGTGATACTAAATGTGCCATTTGGAGTGAAGTTCGGAATCGTATAAATACCACCATTTGCAATTGTACCGCCTGGTCCATCACCTGTTACAGTAAAGTTTGAGCCATCAAAAGCTGGTAACCCACCTGTCAAAGTGATTTCGACATTGACAGTTTGATTGGGTTGACAAACAGGATTGATAGAATATGAAATACTATCGAGTAATGTCACTTGAACTGCATCTACTAAATTGATATCATAACAATCACCTATAACAGGGTCGACTCCTGTAGATGTCACGTAAACTCCAGCTGCCTCATCAGATAAAGCAACGGTTGTAACCCAAAGCTGTGTATTGCCGCCCACATCATTGAGCAATTCGCCACCGACACCAGAAAGAGACATATCGGGATCAGTTCCGATAATACCGAGGAAGTTTGGATCTGCATTGGCTCCTGTCAATGGGGCCCCGCTAGGTGGAGCAGACCAGACGCCATACGCAACTCCTGGATCTACTGCCGGAATAGAATTGCCCGTAGCTGGATCAGTGCTAAATGGTCCGACAAAATCACCATTTGTTGTAATCGTAAAGACATCATTCCAACAAACTGTAAGGCTTGAATTTGTAAATGTACCTGCATCTGCTGGACATGAACATGCAGTCATATCTATTGGAAATGTGTACGAGCAGCCATTTGCATCTGTGACCGTCACGTCATAGATATCGCCTTCACCTACGTTAAATACGACTGTTGAATTATGTGTTGCAGCTCCACTCGTTACTGTACCACTTGCTCCACTTGACTGACCGACGAGCGTGATAGACGTGTAGTTACTTCCATCATATTCAGGCATACCTCCTCCAATTGTAAAGCTGCCTTCACATGGGCCATTTGCCATATTATTGACATTTGACTCGAGTATTTCATTCAAAAAGACTACTGGAAAAGCTCCTGACGTATTAACATTGATACATTCATCATTGAGCCCGATATTTTCATTATTGAGATTCGCGAAATCATCAAGTGTAGTCGGTCCAAAAAATAATTCTAATGGAGCTCCGCCATTGAAAAAGTTTTGATATGTTCCATCATTTATAAATGTAGCATCACCATCTATATTTGACAATCCTGTCACGTAATATCCAAGCGATCCTGGCGGCGGCACATTTGCTACACATGGGTCAGCTGCGATTTCTGCTGCTGTTGTACCTGAGACTGTAGGGCTACAATTATAGATTGCATAATCAATACCTGAAGCTGTACTTGCATTTGGGTCGCCACTTAAATCTTGGTTTCCATCATGCGTTATGTTGAGGACATCTCCAAAGCATAGGATCGTTGGATCAGAAGATTGGCTACCAGCTTGAAGGGCTTGTGAAGATGTACCTGCATTATCTTGGCATGTTACGATTGTACAATCTGTACTTCCTGTGCCGCTCGTTTGTGCTGCTGATATATTTGTTGGATTATTCGAAAAGTTTGTAATTAAAAGAATATAGACGTCACCAGTTACACCAGCATTGATATTGACTGTTTCGTTTGCATTAGCTGAATAGCTACAATCTGCAACAAAACCGCTCGCTCCACCAAACCCTAATCCGCCACATTGGCCTTGAGCAGTATTGATATCTGGATATGGTCCCCAAAGTATGAAGTCAACGTCCTCGTTATTTGAGTTCGTTAATTGTATAACGATATTACCAGGATCAGCTATTTCTAGAAAATACCAAGCAGGATTAGGAAACGTCAATAGACAATCATAATTATTGCCTGGAGGAGCGTTAGGCTGATTGACTCCAGCAGGAAACGTAGCAGTACCAAGGTCAGAGCAAAATGGCTCCGCATTAGAACACAATGTCCCTTGTGCAAAAGAAAATTGAACTACAACTAGTAAAAATGATAGTAAGGCAAGTCGAATCGCAGTCGTCATGCTATTGGGGTAAAATGAGTTAATTCAATACCTAAAAAGGTATCCATTATTTATTTTCTTGAGTCAATCAAAGCATTAGTTTGATCAAGTGCATTTTGATATTTCTTCAACAAGTCTGGATCGACATTTCCGCTCTTGTTCAATTCTGTTATCGCATTCATTATTCGTTTGCGCTGCTCAATCAATTGTACTTTGGTGGCAATATTCAATTGTGTCGCTTGTCTTTGCGAAGATCCTACCGCCTGAGGCATACGTGTTACAGATTTTGTTTGAATGCTATTTGCTTTGGTCTGCTTGTGCTCTGATTTAAGCTTGGCGGTAGTTTTTTGAGTGATTGCCTTAGCAGAGTTTGCTTTTTTAGCTGGAGCTTGCTGCGCGTGGAGACCAGTCAATCCCAACGAAAAAAATACAGAAAATGCGAAAATGAAACGGATCATGAATCTGAGTTGATTAGATGAGTCAATATTAAACTCCAAAATACAGTCATATAGTATGCCATCGAAGTCTTGACGTAAAAATACGACGCAGAATACTGAACTCTCACATGAGTTATGTCGTCACAAAGTTGATTGAATAAATTTTTATTTAGGGCTGCCCTCGCTGCGCGAGGTCGGGCTATCCGCAGTACGGTAACCTAGCTTTTTATAATTACCGCGGAATGAATTCCACGGCAAATTATAAAAATCCACTCGCTGCGCTCGTGCTGCTTCTATCCCTCAGCCGTAAAAAGCTGCTTGGACAAGCGCTGCGAAGTGGTGCGAACAAAGTGAGCAGACGCCGTAGGCGGCCGAGCGAATAGCGAGCCACGTAGCACAACCCTGAGTAGTCGGGGTAGCGACCCGAAGCTCACGAAGTGAGCAAGGGATGGCCAAAAAAAATCAATTTATTAAGCAGCGTAAATAGAACAACTCTCGTTTTGATGTTGACAGGTTTTCTTTAGGGTATTGACAATGGTCGAATCCGAACGATAGAGGAGCGACTCAATGATATTGGGTCGCTTCTGTATTTTGCGGCATGAATAAATACCTTATAGTAGCTAGTCTGTTGTGTTGTGTCTGTTTTGCTTGCAGTCGATCAGAATCTTCGCTTGAGTCTGAATCAACGACTAGAAGCGGTGATGACTTTGTCAAAGTGCCTGTGCAAACGGCTGTGATCGAGCGTTTTGATGTCTGCCAATCTGTAGATTATCGCGAACGATCATGCACTGGAACTGTCGATCAAATCTCTAGTGATGTTACATCACTTTACATCATCATGGATTTGGCAGATGTTAAGTCGCCTGATCGTGCGATTATGACCGTTACAAAACTCACTGATGAAGGTCGAGAACAAGTCAGTCTCAGCAAAACTCCTGGCATACCGAGAGACACACTTGTACCGATCATTGCTCAAATAACTGCTCCCAAAGGCGGCTACACTCAGGGCGAATATGAATTGATCGTTTCGTTTCAGCCAGATGCAAATTATCTACCTTCGAAAACGCATCGCTTTTCGGTTATTGATTAATCAGAAGAGATTATTCTGATTTCGACTCGTCTATTTTCTTGATTTTTCTCCTTAGAACAAGGGACACGATCGACGCAACCATTCTTGATCATGGACTCACCGACGCCAGTCACATAGATGCGATCTGCTGAGACACCTCTTGAAACTAGATAATCAGAGATTGATTTTGCCATCTTACGCGAGAGGTCGTAGCTATCAGAGAAGCCAAGTGTAGAATCTGTGTAGCCAGTCGCTTGGATATAGATAAACTCATCCATTTGGAGCTGCTGTGCGAGCATAACTAGCATTGGCTTGTGCTCATCTCTAAGATTGGCTGTACCGCGATCGAAGTAAAAAACCTTACTCGGTAACACATCATCTGTCTTTTTTTCTGGGTAGATGACGATCAAATCAGGACTGCTTGTAAAGTCAGGCTTAAGTTGAGCTGCTGGTTCAAATAGATCATCATCAGAACTGATGACGATCATCTGTCGCTCGACTTTTGGCTTTGGAGCCTTTTGGATAACTTCTTCTACTATTTCTTCTTCGATAGGCTCTGGAATTGTTACCTCGACAGGCTCTGGTTTAGGTTGGACTTGGACGATGACAGGCTCTGGTTCTGGAGCTGGCGTCACATCAATAGAATTGATTGTTTCGATGACTTGTTTAGGCTCTTCAATTTTTGGCTCAGTCGGAGCTTCAACTTTTGGCACTACTGCAATTGCTGGAGTTGCGACTGTCTCATCTATGACTTCTTGAGGAGTTAAAACCATCCCTTCGTCAAGTCCTTCTGGTACTTCAGGAATACCCAGTCCAATTGGAGTTTCTAGAGCTTCTTCAGCAGCAACACGAGCAGCTTCTTCTTCGGCTGCAACACG
>JAHDHF010000295.1 GCA_020631455.1 Saprospiraceae bacterium | reverse complement strand
ACTAGTGTCTTGTCACACCTAAAATGTTGGATAAAGACCCTTCAATTTTATGCGAGCGTCTTTTGTGGTAAATCGCCAATTTACGGTTGCCGCAGTTTCGTTGCGGATTTTTTCCCAAGCTGCTACTTCGCTAATAAGCGAAGTTTTGTCTGCAATGCGACGATCTAAGCATTGTGAACCCAATACATTCAATTCAATCTCTGCCATATTGAGCCAACTACCATGTTTAGGCGTGTAGATAATCTCAAGCTTTTGGGCAATACGTAGTGCTTCTGAAGGCGCAAATGCTTCATATAGTGAAGCAAGTTTGTGCGTGTTGAGATTGTCCATAACTAATCGAACCTTCTCGGCTGATGGATAAGCTTCATCGACTAGCCATTTCATGCAATGTGCAAAATCTACCATTGTGCGGCGATCAGTAACTTTTGCATGCCTCCAACCCGACAGTGGTTCAAAAAACATAAAAATGTTACTTGTTCCGTGGCGCTCATATTCATAATCATAGCGTTGGGACTGCCCTACCTTCATTGGTAAAGGGCTTCGCTTTTCTCCAACTAACTGTTTGGTTCCTTCATCAAAGCACACCAGTGGAATTGTTTCATCATACGGCGCTTGATAAACTTCAAGCACTTGCTCCATTTGACAGACAAATTCTGCGCTATTGGCTGGAGGAATCACCCACTGCTTCGATTGCCAAGGTTTGAGATCGTTTTTTTAGCTTACGTCGAATAGTCTCGTGTGACACACTTTCTAAATCCACCTGCTCAAGTTGCACGAAACGATCAGCAATCAGCCTATATGTCCACCGACTATATCCTTCTGGTGGATCTCCACAAACCATTGCGATTAGATGTGCTTCTGATGCGCCGTCAATGCTACTTTCATATTCACGACAGCTTTTCTTCCGGTTGAGTGCTGCATCGAAACCTTCTTCAGCATATTTTTTACGAACCCGACCAACAGTTGCTTGATTGATATCTAACGCATCACTTATCTCACGATCTAACCAACCTTCAGCTGCTCTTAGTAAGACCCTTGCTCTTGTTATCTTACGAGCCTTTTCTTCGCCACTTGATATGATATTTTTCAAGTGATTGCGTTCTGCATCAGATAAATTCACTTCGTATTCTTTTCGTCTGCCCATGTGTCACCTCATTGCGTTTACATAAGCATACTCAAGCAAAAT
>JAHDHF010000294.1 GCA_020631455.1 Saprospiraceae bacterium | reverse complement strand
ATACGGCTGCTTTGCTAGGTGCTGGGCTTGATGCGGAATGTATCGAGATTTGGACAGATGTAGATGGAGTGATGACAGCTGATCCACGTAAAGTCAAAAAAGCATTTACAATGCCGAGCATGACTTATTCCGAAGCAATGGAAATGTCGCACTTCGGAGCGAAGGTCATCTATCCTCCAACGCTCCAACCAGCACTTCAAAAGAAGATTCCTCTCTATATTAAAAATACATTTAATCCCGAATTCATCGGAACTTTGGTTTCGGATGTTTCCGATAGTATGGGGCATGCTGTAAAAGGAATCTCTTCAATTGGACATATAGCATTGTTGACCTTGTCAGGGTCTGGCTTATTTGGTGTTCCTGGAGTAGCAGCTCGTTTGTTCGGTTGCTTAGCTCAAGCTGGTATCAATATCATTTTAATCACCCAAGGTTCTTCTGAGCATTCCATCAGTTTCGCTATTAAACCTGATTCGACTAAAAAAGCCAAAAAACGGATTGAAAGTGAATTCGAATTTGAAATGCGATCCGGCTTGGTTGATCCGGTCAAGGTAGAAGACGATTTGGCGGTTGTTGCTGCCATTGGTGAGAATATGCGTTTCCAGCCTGGTATAGCAGGAAGGGTATTTCAGTCGCTTGGTAAGAATGGTGTCAACATAGTCGCTATTGCACAAGGTTCTTCAGAATTTAATATTTCTACGGTAATCAGTAGGGCAGACGAGAGCAAGGCCTTGAATGCGATGCACGAAGAGTTTTTCCTTTCGGACACTAAAGTCTTACACTTGTTTTTTGTGGGCGTTGGTTTGATTGGTGGAACTTTGATTGAGCAGATTAAGAAACAAGCAGCTTTCTTGAAGGAAGAGCGTCAATTAGAAATTAAGATCGTAGCCATGTGCAATACGAAGAAAATGATCTTTGACGAAGATGGTTTGGATTTAGAAAATTGGAAAAATCAATTGGATGATTCTGATACACCTGTGGTCATGGATCAATTCCTTCAACAGATGTTCGAGCTGAACTTAACCAATTCTATTTTTATTGATAATACAGCCAGTGATGGTATCGCTCAATATTATGAGCATATTTTGGATAAGAGTATTTCTATTTCTACTCCAAATAAAATCGCTACCTCATCAGAATACCTGCATTATCAGCGTTTGAAAAAAGTAGCCAAAAAGCGTGGCGTTCAATTTATGT
>JAHDHF010000009.1 GCA_020631455.1 Saprospiraceae bacterium | reverse complement strand
CCCATGTAGTAGGAGAGGAGTTTGTCGATGGCTGCATCATCGTGCAGCATGACAGGCTCAAGGCGGATATCATCGCCAATAAATCCTTTAAATTCATTTGGGCTGATCTCACCGAGACCTTTAAATCGGGTGACTTCTGGTTTGCCACGGAGTGCATTCATAGCTGCAAGTTTTTCCTCTTCAGAATAACAATAAAAAGTTTTTTGCTTATCACGAACGCGGAAGAGCGGTGTCTCCAAAATGTATAAATGTCCGCGGCGTACGAGGTCAGGGAAAAACTGCAAGAAAAACGTCAATAATAATAATCGAATGTGCATACCATCGACGTCGGCATCTGTCGCGATGATGACTTGATTGTATCTCAGATCATCAATATCATTTTCGATATTAAGTGCATGCTGCAAGAGATTGAACTCTTCATTTTCATAGACGACTTTTTTCGTCAGATTAAAACAATTGAGCGGCTTACCGCGAAGAGAAAAAACTGCTTGAGTCTGGACATCTCGCGCTTTAGTAATTGAGCCACTCGCCGAGTCGCCCTCAGTAATAAAAATGGAGGACTCTGCTTGTCGCTGTCCGCGCTTATCATTTAAATGCACGCGGCAGTCGCGGAGTTTTTTATTATGCAGATTTGCTTTTTTGGCGCGTTGATTTGCGAGTTTTTTGACGCCAGCAATTTCTTTTCGCTCGCGCTCCGATTGCAAAATGCGTTTGAGCATTTGCTCGGCTGCCGCAGGGTTTTTATGGAGATAATTGTCAAGTTCTTTTTTGACAAAGTCACTTACAAATGATCGAATTGTAGGCCCATCCGGAAACATATGAGTCGAGCCAAGTTTCGTTTTTGTTTGAGATTCGAAAACAGGCTCTTCTACTCGTACACTAATTGCCCCAACAATCGAAGCACGCACGTCTTGCGCATCGAATTTTTTATTAAAAAATTCGCGAACAGTTTTGACAATTGCTTCTCTATAAGCTGCTAGATGTGTACCGCCTTGTGTTGTGTTTTGACCATTGACAAATGAATAATATTGCTCGCCATATTGGACACCGTGCGAGATTGCAAATTCGATATCTTCCCCTCGCAAATGAATAATTGGATAGCGCAAAGTCGAAACATCAGATTTGCGCTCAAGCAAATCTTTTAATCCATTTTTAGAATAAAAAGTCTTCCCATTAAATTTAATACGCAGGCCAGCATTGAGGTAGCAATAATCCCAAATTCTATTTTCCAGAATTTCTGGCCGAAATTTGAATTTCTTAAAAATAGTCGGATCAGGAATAAAGGTCATCAATGTACCATTCTCTTCCTTGCTTGCTTTGAGCCGCGCGTCCTTTGTTATTTCTCCTCTCGAAAATTCAGCAATTTTAATTTTGCCATCGCGAACAGACTCTACTCGAAAATAATCTGAGAGCGCATTGACTGCTTTTGTACCCACACCATTTAATCCGACAGATTTTTTAAAAGCTCGCGAATCATATTTTCCACCAGTATTTATTTTACTCACACAATCGACGACTTTGCCGAGCGGAATACCGCGTCCAAAATCACGTATCGTGAGCTGCCCATCAGGTGTGAGATCGATCTCAATTGTACGACCGTGCCCCATGACAAATTCGTCAATACTATTATCAATTATTTCTTTAAATAAAATATAAATACCATCGTCATTACTCGAGCCATCGCCGAGCTTACCGATATACATACCAGGTCGCAGACGGATGTGTTCTTTCCAGTCGAGACTACGGATATTATCTTCAGTATACTTGATTTCTGCCATTGATTTTCTGTCTTTACCGAATCCAAAGATACACAATAGCCCAAAGAGTCAAAACAAATTGTTTTAATTTATTTGCTGTAAATAATTTGGGGCTGCCCTCGCTTTGCTCGGTCGGGCTATCCGGCACTCTCTCGCTAGCGCTCGTTCAGACAACACCTCCTATCCCTCAGCCAATAAATGGACAGAGTTCATCTTTTCGATTATTGTTTCAGTAAAGCAAATAATTCTAGATTGATATAAATTTTTTCCCTTCCTACTTTTTTACTTTTCAATACCCCGATCTCTTCAAGTTCTCTTAAATATCGGGAAGCTGCTTTTCGTTCTACTCCAATTCTTTCTACTACAAAGTCTATTTTTGAGTATGGCTGCTCAAAAATAAGCTCGACCAATTCTCTTGTATATATTTTAGGCGCGTTTAATTTTACATATTCTATTGTTTTTTCAAGAAGTAATCGTATTGAATTAATTTGATCTTTTGTTGCAATTGCTGTTTGCTCAATAGCATCAAGCATAAATAAAATCCAATTTTCCCAATCGTTCGTTTCGTTTACCTGATTTAGATGTTTATAATAGCTAGACTTGTTTTTGATTATATATGAGCTTAAGTAGAGAATAGGTATTTTGATTAAGTTATTCGATATTAGAAACAGGATGTTTAGAATTCTGCCAGTCCTGCCATTCCCATCATAAAAAGGGTGTATACTTTCAAATTGAAAATGCAAAACTGCGAGCCAAATCAAAGCAGGCGTATCATCTCGCAATTCTTCATTGTTAAAGTATTGAATAAAATTAGAAAGTAAATGTTCTATTTCTAGTTTATCTTGAGGTGGAGTGTATACAACTTCTCCAGTTTTGTCATTTTTCAAGACTGTACCTGGCGTAGACCTTATTCCAGCGTCATTGTTTATTAATTTATTTTGAATGTTGATGATATCATTTACTCGAATGAACCCTTGTTTTTGGAGCAACTGAAATCCCAACATTATAGCTTGCCTATAATTGACGACTTCTTTTGTTTCTGGCGATATTTTATGTTCTTTAGCTGACAACGCTTCATATAATTCGTCAGTGCTTGTAATGATATTCTCGACCTCCGAGCTGTCTTTAGCTTCTTTTAGGATTATTGCGTTAAGGAGCATTTGTTGACTTGGGATCGTTTCAGCTATGCCTTTTAACTCTGCTATTGCAAACGAAGCTTTTGCTGCCTTTTTAAGAATCTTGACAGTCTCAATTTTCGATTGATCTGGTGGAAGAGGAGAAAGACTATGTGGTGCAAATTGTCCCATAATGCTAAAATAAGAGACAAAAATACAAAATATAGTACACGTTTTTTGGTTTGTGTATGTGTCTCGGACAAGCGCTGCGAAGTGGTGTGAGTGCAACGAGCAGACGCGACGTAGAGCGAATGCTCTAGGAGCGGCCGAGTGAATAGCGAGCCACGCAGCATAGCGACCGCGCCGTAGGCGCGGATGGCCCCAAATAAAGAAAAGAATTATTGAGCGGTCTCTTGATTGATCCAGTCGAGATAAGCAGCATTGGCTTGTGCTTGCATGGTGATGATGCAGGGCACATCGTAGGGATGTTCAGCTTCTATAGCCTTTTCGATTTGTGGTTGGAGATCAGCTCTTGATTTAAAAAGGACGACGATTTCGTCATCTTCTGCGATCTCGCCTTGCCACCAGTAGCTGCTTTGAACTGGCATTTGCACTGCGCAAGCGACGAGCTTTTTCTGAAGTAAAATTTCAGAGATTCGCTTGGCTTGTACGGCATCAGGAAATGTCACATACACGAGTATCATACACGAGCTGCTTCTTGTGCTTGAAAAGTCGCCCAAGCTTTTTTGGCTAGTTTGTCTGTCAGTGCTTCGATGTAATAACTGCCAGCAGAAGGGTCGTTGACTTCGCCTACAAAGCTCTCTTCGCGCAAGATGTGAAGCGCATTACGAGCGATACGCCGTGCGAAGCGTTCATCTTGATGCCCTTGTGATGGCCGAGCAATCACATCAGAGCAGCCGCCAATGATCGCGCTGATGCTTTTGGTCGCAGCGCGGATCATTTCAGTGTGTTTTTCTGATGCGTCAGCATTTGTGCTGAGCAGTCCGATGATGTGCAGTGGCGTCGGCTCAACTTCAAAGCCCTGGCAGACAAGCGGCCACAATCGGTGAATCGCTCGGAGCGTCGCTGTCATCGTCAAGATCTCAGAATTGATTGAGACGATGGCGGCACATTCTTGCGTACTGTATCCAAGCTCGAGTTGATCTGTCAATGAATGTAAAGCTGCTGCAATCTGCTCGCTCGGTAAGTCAGTTTTATCTTGACATTTAATAAAATTGACGGCGCATGGTTTGTCGTAGAAATAGACTCGCGCTGCTGAGAGCTGCTTCATTGTGCCACGACAAATAATATGAATCATATCAAGATACACATCTTGCATCACGAGATCAAAGTCGGGATCATCATCGCCCAGCAAATCAAGGAAAACTGTCTCAACGCCACCTTGTAGCCCTTCGAGTAGAAGTGAGTTTGTAGCAGCTTCTTGCCCAGCTTTGATGTCAAAGGCTTCTCCAATTTTCCATGGTGACGGAAAAACTAAAGGCTGCTTGGCATCAATTAAATCACCATGCTGAGCTGCATGAATCTCAATGCCTGGTTCGATCTCGTACGAAAGCCCGTCAAAGGGTTTGCCTTTGAGATCTTTCGTGATTTTTTCCTTCCACGATTCGTAGGATACAGCATCGAAGTTGTCTGTATCGAGATTCAGCTGCTTGCTCATACAGCAAACATACCGAATAGCAGCCTAAGCTGAAGGCTCAGACTTCGACAAACTACCAGTTGAGATTATTCCACCGCCGATCACATCGTCGCCTTCGTAGAAGACCGCACTTTGCCCAGGCGCGACACCACGCACATTCGCTAAGAATTCTACCTCAGCAGTTTCGCCGAGGTTTCGCAAAATCGCCATGACGCCAGGATCATTGTATCTGATCTTGGTGACAGTTTCGACATTGTGTGGCAGCTCAGCATATTTCATGCTGTTGAGCTTGTACGCGGTCAAACCATTGCGCATCAAATCTTCGGCGTCACCAAGCGTGACAGTATTTGTTTCAGGATTGATATGCGTCACATACACAGGTCGCCCAAATCCTTTGCCGAGGCCTTTGCGCTGTCCGATTGTATAAAACGGATAGCCATCATGCTGCCCGATGACATTGCCAGCTGTATCAATGAAGTTGCCGCCTGCAACTCGCTCTTCGAGACCATCGACGCGACGCTTCAAAAAGCCGCGATAATCATTGTCAGGCACGAAGCAGATCTCGTAGCTCTCACCTTTTTTGCTGAGATCAGTGTAGCCGGCATCAAATGCCATTTGTCTCACTTCTGTCTTGGTGTACGGCCCAAGCGGAAAGATCGTACGCTGCAGGCATTCTTGTGTCAAGCCCCACAACACATAGCTTTGATCTTTATGACGATCAACGGCTTTTGAGATGTAGTAGCGATCATTCAGCTGATTGCGAATGGCATAATGACCTGTTGCAATAAATTCGCAGTCCATTGCATCAGCACGCTTCAAGAGCGAATCCCATTTGATATGCGTATTGCACAAGATGCAGGGATTGGGTGTGCGACCAGCCATGTATTCATCTACAAAATTGTCGATCACATAGTCGCCAAACTCTTCGCGGATGTCTACAATAAAATGATGAAACCCCATATTGACGGCTACCGAGCGCGCATCATTGATGCTATCAAGGCTGCAGCAGCCCGTTTCTTTCTTTGAGCCACCCGAATTCGCATAGTCCCAAGTCTTCATCGTGATGCCGATGACTTCGTAGCCTTGCTCATGCAGCATCATTGCTGTTACTGTGCTGTCTATTCCGCCACTCATGGCGACCAATACGCGTCCGTGCTTGCTCATAATATGCTACAAAAGTACAGCGAGACAATGCTTTGTCTATTTGTTGAGTTCCTTTATCGGTCAAGTATCTGTCATGCGACGGTATTGAGTACATTTGTCAGACAAGATTTTGCCCCATGATTAGAATGCTCTCTCTCGAATGGCTGAAACTCCGCAAGTACACCTTGTTTAAGATCCTCGTCGGCTTGTATGCGATATTGATGCCTGCCTTTTTTCTAGTGTTTAAAGATGCGCAGACAAATTCGGGTAGCGGAGAGATGTTTAAGATGAGTATTCTCTACGAGTTTCCTCATGTTTGGGGCTCGCTAGGATATGTCGGAAGTTGGTTTACCTATACTTTTTTTGGTCTGCTAGGTATTCTGTTGATTACTGTAGAATTCGGTAATAAAACGCTTCGTCAAAATATTATTACTGGTCTTGGAAGGGCACAATTCTTAACAGGCAAATTTGTAATAGCTGCTGTCATTAGCCTGTTATTGACTGCAATCTATTTTATAGTTGGATTGATTTACGGATTTATTCATACCGACTCAGAAAAACTGAGCGAAGCATTTCAATTTGGAGTAGCCGCCGAGTATTTCGCTCGCTATTGGTTGCAGTCATTTGGGCACATGGCGATTGGTATTTTCCTAGGCGTACTATTCCGTAAAAGCGGTATTGCCATTATATTCTATCTCCTGTACTTTTTTCTTGAGATGATTTTGCGCCATGTCGTCCACTCCAATTTGTTATTTAATTCTAAGACAGAATGGGTACGAGAGACGATGCATTTTTATCCGTTGAATTGCCTTGAAGATCTGTTGCCGCTGACAGGCTTTACAGATCCTTTACAGAGGTCAATGTTTGGCGAAGGCAACCAAGCGCCAGGGATGGATTTTGATATGTTTTTATCGACGACTCAAGCAGTTGCTGGTAGTAGTATTTATCTCGCGATTTTTATGGCATTATCGTATTTCTTAATGATTAAACGCGATTTATAATAGACGTATTATTTGGGGCTGCCCCTACATTAAAAGCTCCTAGAGAATTATTCTAGGAGCTTTTTAATTTTGGGCCGGGCTGTTCGGCACTCTCTCCGAGTTCTTTTCAGTCACTCGGAGTTCAGACAACACCTACCATCCCTCAGCCAATTGGCTGCTTAAACTTAAGTACAAAGCAGAATGTCATCGACGCAATTATTTATTGAGCGAATCTTACAATTTGATTCTATGCAAATAGAATCAAAGACATTTTCTCGTGGCAAATTTTTAATACAACCAGGCCAAGCAGCTCAAGAAATGTACTTGGTCGAATCGGGAGCATTACGAGTCTTGTACATAACCGAAAATGAAGAACAAACAATCCGTTTTGGGTATGAAGGATCAATTATAGCTGCTCTTCCGTCTGTCTTTAATGGCAGCCCTTCATTATTTTATATCGAAGCTCTACGCAAGACGAGTGTACGCTGCATTAAAAAATCACAATTTGATCAACTTATCGCATCGCACCTTGAATTGCAACTAGCTTACTCCTCTTTACTGCAAGATTTAATAGGCAGCATGATTGAGCGCGAAATTGATTTATTGACGCCTTCACCAGTCGAGCGCTACAATCGCTTACTACAGCGCAGCCCACAAGTATTCCAAGAAATACCTGCAAAATATATAGCTGCATATCTCCGAATGACTCCTGAAACATTAAGTCGGCTTCGAAATTCTTGATTACCAATCAATGTTAGAATAATAATGCGATGCAACTTCTTGCGTTAGTTCTCGCATTTCAGATATCTGCTTTTCGGTAAGTATAGATTTCCATTTTTTAATTCCTTTTTTCGAGTTTCGATGATACGATCTAAAATTAGTATCTCCAGAGAAGCCAGTTGTTTCTAAAATTTTCGATTTAATTTCAGGTGTAAACTGAATATTTGAGTAATGGAAGATTTGCTTAAATGATCGAACTGGATTTTTAGAAATGTCCTCATGTCTTAGATACATCCAATCTGGATTTGACTGCTGATAATCTTGAATAAACCAGTTTGCAGTATTCCAAACAGCAGCACAAAATTTCACCTTGCTTAGATTAGAATTTTTCGAATACTCTAAAAATAGCTTTTGTATAGAATTTGGCAATACTGCCATGAGATGTTGTTGCGAAGCGAGTATCTCGATACGAGGCGACCTACCTCGCTCTATAAAACTTGCTAGAAATGCAGCAGGATGACGGATGAGTAGAATTGGTTTTATATCAAAATTTCTTTCAAGCCATTTTACTGAGAAAATGGCAAGTGGATCTTTCATTAATTTTCGAGATTTCGAAAAATTAGCTTCGAAAAATGGTAGATAGTCTTGTGATTGTTCTGGAACAAATTCCATCCATTGTTGTATCGGGCCATACTCAAGATTGAATGGCTCATGGAAGTATTCAATCTCTGTAGACAAGGATATCATTTTGCCAACCCAAGTTGTACCTGAGTGAAAGCAACCACTTACTAAAACATGTTTCATTTCATAAACATACTGTAATTTAAATCGCTTTTGATCGGAATTCTTGATTTCAATCAATGTTTAGTTGCTTACCACACGAGCATCTTTGTGTAAACAACATAAAACGCTATGAAGACGAGCAGAAGTGAATTATTAAATCAGCTTAAAGAGCGAGTACAATTTATAATTGATACGATTGAGCCGTATCAAGAATTGTCAGATGAGATTTTAAATGCAAAAGAAACTCCTGAAAAATGGAGCATCCTCGAATGTCTTGAACACCTGAATCTTTATGGTGATTTTTATCTCAAAGAACTTGAAGAGAAAATGCTTGCTGCAAAACCAAATGCCGCTGCTACTACATTTAAGAGCGGCTGGCTCGGTAATTATTTTGCAACGTCTATTTTACCAAATGAAGATGGAACGCTCAAAAGCACGATGAAGACATTTAAAGATAAAGATCCTGTCAATGTTTGTTCAAATTTGAGCAGAACTGTGCTCCAACGTTTTTTTAAGCAGCAAGATCGATTTTTAGAATTATTGAAATTGGCTGCTCAATATGATTTGACAAAAGTTCGTACGCGAATTACAATACTTCAGAGCATAAAATTGCTCCGCTTAGGTGATACATTTCGCTTCGCAATAAATCACGAATACAGACATATCTTCCAAGCGGAGCGCGCTAGACAAGCTGCTCTTGAGCTTGTCAATGAAGTAGCTTAATACTCGCTGATGATGACATATAATGTGTAGATCATCCCTGGCAAGAAAAAGAGTAATGTCAATAATAATGAAATCCAGAATCGAGCTGATAATCCATCGTATAAAAACATCGCCAATGGTGGAATCAAAACGCCAAGAATTACTAATAATGCAAAGCCTACATCACTTTGATTTGAATTTCTAAAGTCTTTGATAGCAGCCTTTAAATCTTTTTTAAGCTGCTTGCGCATTTCTTTTCGCTCTTTTTTGGCAGCTTTTCGTTCTGCTTTTTTGAGTTGTTTTATCTCTTTTTTGGAAAGAGAGGTCGCAGTTTCAGTGTGAGCATTTGTAGTAACAGGGTAGGAGACTGCTCCGAGTGATTGAAATGAAAGTATGCCAATCAATGCAATGAATAGGTATTTCATTTAAAGGAATTTGTTTGAATAAAAACGCAAAGTACTTTGCTTTGGTATGTCAAGCAAATATCTGACGGACAAGCGCTGTGCAGCAGTGCCGCAAAGCGGCAGACGCCGAAGGCGGCCGAGCGAATAGCGAGCTGCGAAACATAGCGACCGCACGGCGCGAAGCGCCGTGCGGATGGCCCATAACTTTTGAATTCATTCTGAAGGATTCGATTAGCTCGATGTGAATGTCTATTTTTGAAGTCCACACGAACAGCAGCCATGGCCAAGAAAGGTAAATCCAATAAAAAAGTGCGCAAGCAAGTCGCACGCAAGCATGTTTCGAAAGCACCTGCATACGATTGGCTCAATAGACAAGCGGCTGATGATGGCTCGAAGTGGCGATTCGGATTTATAGGAGCTTCAGTAGTTATCGGTTTGTGTCTCGTGTTAATGTCTTTGGGAAGTGGGATCAATGGCGATGACAAATGGCAGAATGACTACGAGACGAAACTGCTAAGTTTTTATTCGTCATTTGGAGCTGATTCGTCTGCGCTTAATGTGCCTGATGGCTCGATGCATTATTATGGTGGCTTGTTTGACATTGTATCTGGTGTGACCAATCGCGCCCTTGGCAACGATAATCCAACGATACGCGGTTATCACACGGTGCGCCACGTAATTAACTCGCTGTTTGGCTTTTTGGTGATTTTGTTTGCAGGATTATTTGCACGGCGGATAGGCGGTTGGAAGCTCGGGATTCTGACGATGGCTATGCTGTTTTTGTCGCCTCGATTTACTGGGCACGCGTTGATGAATCCCAAGGACATTCCTTTTGCAGCTGGCTATATGATGGGCTTGTATTTTATGCTCGAATGGCTGCGTGATTTACCAAAGCCAAAGTGGAGTGCTCTGATTGGATTAGCAGTTGGACTTGGTATTGCGATCTCGTCTCGTGCAGGAGGTTTGCTGCTCGTGGCCTATATGGGCTTGTTTGCGTTGATTCACTATTTCTTACTCGTCAGCAGTAAAAAAATCGAAGCTGGTGCAGTCGTAAAGTATTTTATGTATGGGATGATTCCGTTAATCATCGGGATGGTTATCACAGTTTTGTTTTGGCCGTTTGCATTGGTTAATCCAATCGCGCATCCGCTCGAAGCGCTTGGCGAATTGAGTAAGCGTGGCGTTGGTATTCGATTGTTGTTTGAAGGTGGGACAATCTTCGGTGATAATGTACCGTGGTATTATCCGCTCAAGTGGATGTTGATTACAGTTCCCCTGTTCATGCATATTGGGTTGACTGCTGCCCTCGTACTTGTTCGGAAGTGGTGGAAGGAGCTGCCAGTAGTGCCATTAGCTTTGGCTGGTTTTGCAGCAATTTTTCCGATTGTCTATATCATTAGTAAAGGAAGTACGCTGCACGATGGCTGGCGGCACTTAATCTTTGTCTATGCGCCACTTGTCATCTTAGCTGCTACGGCCTTTTGGACGTTGATGAAACTCGCTAGTCCAAAATTCCTAGGATATGCTGCTATTGCCATTTTTGCTTTGAGCGCGTTAGAGCCTGCAATTTTTACTGCTCGGAATACACATCTTCCTTATGTGTATTTTAATCCACTTGTGGGAGGTGTGAGTGGTGCGTTTGGAAATTATGAAACGGACTATTGGGGCGTCAGTACCAAGCAGGCTATTGATTGGATGGAGAAAGAAGGCATCTTAAAAGTAGGAGGATTGCAAGAGGGCGAACCGCGAACTGTATTAATGACAAATAGTTTTTATCCCGCATTCCGATATGTGCCGAAATATGGCAATCAAGTCAAAATCGATTACGCCAAATATGAAAATCGTCATACAAAGGATTATGATTATGGTCTTTGGATATCGCGATTCTCTGATGGCTCTATGCTGCGTGCTGGCAATTGGCCGCAAGGAACTCAAGTCATCCATGAAGTGAAAGTCAATGGCGTACCGATGGCAGTCGTCACTAAAAAGCAAGATCCACGCATTAAGCAGGCTACGGATAAATTGAAAGGTGGAGATGCAGCTGGAGCAGCTTTATTGTACGAGCAAGTTCTCCAAAATGAACCTGATAATGAACTTGTTCTTCTTGGTCTTGGAGATGCATATTTAAATTCACGCCGTTACGAAGAAGCCAAACAAATTGCGAATCGTACACTCGCACTTTCTAGTGAAAATTTACGTGCATTAAATCAGCTTGGTTTAATAGCAATCAATCAGAATGATGCAGCTTCAGCAATGGGTTATTTTCAAAAGGCAGTTGATATTAATTATAAGTTTAGTACTGCTTGGTACTACATGGCAATGATAAAAATGCAATCGAATAATCTCAATGGTGCTCTTGCCGATATTGATAAGTGCATCGAGCATGCGCCGCGCTTTAAGCAAGGGTATGCACTGGCTGCTCAGATTTATCAGAAAATGGGTAACTCAGCCAAAGCAGCTCAATATCAAAATGCAGCTAATAGCCTCTAACATTTGATTCTTACATTCGCAGTATGAAGCAAAACAATCCGCTGAATCTCCTCAAAGAAAAAGAAGCCCTCGCCAAGCTCGGCGGTGGACAAAAACGTATCGACAGCCAACATGGAAAAGGGAAACTCACAGCTCGTGAGCGCATTCATTATTTGCTTGATCCTGGCACGTTTGAAGAAATCGGAATGTTGGTCACACATCGTACAACTGAGTTCGGGATGGCAGATCAGCAATTCTATGGGGACGGAGTTGTTACAGGATATGGGACAATTTCTGGCCGCTTAGTGTATGTTTTTGCTCAAGATTTTACTGTCTTCGGCGGCTCGCTCTCAGAAACACATGCTGAGAAAATCTGCAAGATCATGGATCTTGCCATCGAAAATGGCGCTCCAGTCATTGGATTAAATGACTCTGGTGGAGCCCGTATCCAAGAAGGCGTCCGCTCACTCGGAGGTTATGCAGATATATTTTACAGAAATACCCTTGCTTCAGGCGTGATTCCTCAGCTTTCGGCTGTTATGGGACCGTGTGCAGGAGGCGCGGTATATTCTCCTGCGATTACAGATTTTATTTTGATGGTCGAGCAGACGAGTTACATGTTTGTTACAGGACCAAATGTCGTCAAGACAGTAACCAACGAAGAAGTCTCTGCTGAAGATCTTGGTGGAGCAAGTGCGCATAGCACGAAAAGCGGTGTAACGCATTTGACGTCGCCAAATGATTTGACCTGCATGGATCAGCTCAAGCAGCTTTTGAGTTATATGCCTCAAAATTGTGAAGAGCAAGCGCCATCAATTCCTTACGAATACGGAGACGAATCGCGTCCACAACTTGCCGATATATTACCAGCGAGTAATACGCAGCCGTACGATATGCGCGATGTCGTCACTGGCATAGTCGATGACGAGAGCTTTATGGAAATCCATAAAGACTATGCGGAGAACATTGTCGTCGGATTTGCTCGTATCGGAGGCAAGAGTGTCGGCATTGTTGCCAATCAGCCGCTCTATCTCGCGGGTGTACTCGATGTCGAGAGCAGCAAGAAGGGTGCGCGTTTTGTTCGCTTTTGTGATTGCTTTAATATTCCATTACTCGTTCTAGTTGATGTCCCTGGATTTTTACCTGGCACAGATCAAGAGTGGAATGCGATCATAACGAATGGAGCGAAGCTACTCTATGCGTTTAGTGAAGCGACTGTGCCGCGTGTCACGCTCATCACACGCAAAGCCTATGGTGGAGCTTATGATGTGATGAACTCCAAGCACATTGGAGCGGACATGAATTTTGCATGGCCATCAGCTGAGATTGCGGTGATGGGAGCCAAAGGCGCAAGTGAAATTATTTTCAGAAATGAGATCAAAAAAGCAGACGATCCAGCAGCTAAACTTGCTGAGAAAGAAGCAGAATATGCAGAGCAATTTGCCCATCCGTACAAAGCTGCCGAGCGGGGATTTGTAGATGCCGTCATCGATCCAGTTGAGACGCGCGAGCGCTTGCTCAAAGCATTCAGTATGCTCAAGAATAAAACTGGGCGCTTGCCTCGCAAGAAGCACGGAAATATTCCACTTTAGTATTTGGTCATTTAATTTTTAATAGAAGAATTGGGCGATCCTCTCGCTCAAAATTATTGAGCGAGAGTCAGGCTATTCGGCAGTACGGTAGCCTAGCTTTTATTGCTTGATTAAACCCTTTCTAAATCCTTCCTTTAAAAGGGAAGGATTTTTTTTATTTAAAAAATAATCAAGCAATAAAATCCACTCGCTTCGCTCGCGCTGCCTACTATCCTTATCGCTGAGTGAATGAATTATTCTGTTTCGAAATATTTGGGTTTCAAATTTTACGAGATACGATGAGGATTTTTACGAGATATATCTCGTAAATCGTAAAGAGCAGCAGGTGCTAGCGATGGTCAGCAGTGGCGAAGCCAGACACGAGCGTAGCGAAGTGGCCGAGCACGCCCGCATGAGACACGAGTGTAGCGAGTGGCTGTCTGCGGTATCAGCGTGCGAGCTGCGAGACAGCGTGGCCAGCCGAGTATCGGCTGGAGCACAAAAAAAATGATTAATCCAATTTCAAGACCTGCAAGAAGGTTTTTTGTGGCACTTCTACAGAGCCAATCTGGCGCATCTTCTTCTTTCCTTTCTTTTGCTTTTCGAGGAGCTTTCGCTTACGTGTGATGTCTCCTCCGTAGCATTTTGCAGTTACATCTTTACGGAGTGCACTGATCGTCTCACGTGCGATGATCTTTGCACCGATAGCCGCTTGTATCGCAATCATAAACTGCTGGCGCGGTAGCAAATCTTTGAGGCGCTTGCAGATTTTTTTGCCAAAATCGTAGGCTTTGTCTCTGTGAATAAGTGCGCTTAGGGCATCGACGTTTTCGCTATTGAGCTTGATGTCAATACGGACAAGGCTGCTCACTCTAAAACCAATGATTTCGTAGTCAAAACTTGCGTAGCCGCGAGTGATGCTCTTGAGGCGATCGTAAAAGTCAAAGACAATCTCAGCAAGTGGAAGCTCAAATGTCAGCTCGACACGCGTCTTTGAGAGATAGGTTTGATTTGTCAGATGGCCGCGCTTTTCGATACACAATCCCATGATCGCGCCGATATAATTGTAACCAGATTCATCTTCAGTTTTGGTGATGATCTGAGCGCGGATGTATGGTTCTTCGACAGATTCGAGGAGCGTAGGATCTGGTAGATCTGCAGGATTGTTTACGGGGATTCGTTCGCCTGATTTGAGCGTCGCGAAGTACGAAACGTTTGGAACGGTCGTGATGATGTCTTGATCAAACTCGCGGCTGAGGCGCTCTTGTACAATCTCAAGGTGGAGCATTCCTAGGAATCCGCAGCGAAATCCAAAACCTAAGGCGACCGAAGTCTCAGGCTCGTAGGTTAAGCTCGCATCATTGAGTTGTAGCTTTTCGAGGCTGTCGCGTAGATCTTCGTAGTCATCATTGAGGATCGGGAAGATACCAGCATAAACCATTGGCTTGACATCTTCAAAACCTTTGATTGGTTCAGTAGCAGGATTTTCAGTTAGCGTAATTGTATCACCGACTTTGATTTCGCTGCTTGTCTTGATACCTGTGATGACATAGCCGACATTTCCAGCACTGAGCGATTTTTGCGGCACTTGATCGAGCTGCAAGATTCCAATTTCGTCAGCCGAATATTCTTTTTCGGTCGCCATAAATCGGATACCTTGACCTTTCTTCATCGTACCATTGATGATGCGGAAGTACGCGATCACACCACGATACGAATTAAACATCGAGTCAAAAATGACTGCTTGAAGCGGCGCTTCAGGATCACCTTCAGGCGGAGGAATTCTATCTACGACAGCGGCTAAGATTTCGAGTACACCTTGGCCAGTTTTCCCGCTTGCATGAAGAATTTCATCTTCATTGCAGCCTATGAGTTCAACGATTTGATCAGAAACTTCTTCGATCATAGCATTTTGCATATCGACCTTATTCAAGACCGGAATGATCTCGAGATCATTCTCGAGCGCGAGATAAAGATTTGATATCGTTTGCGCTTGAATGCCTTGTGTCGCGTCTACAAGTAGTAGCGCACCTTCACAAGCCGCTATCGATCGAGACACCTCGTAGCTAAAATCTACGTGACCAGGCGTGTCAATCATATTAAACGTGTACTTCTCACCATTTTCGGCAGTATAGTACATCTGTATTGCATGACTTTTTATCGTAATACCGCGTTCACGCTCCAAGTCCATATCATCAAGAGCTTGGTTGGTCATATCGCGCTGCGAGATCGTTTGAGTAAACTCAAGCATGCGATCTGAGAGCGTGCTTTTACCGTGGTCAATGTGTGCAATCACACAAAAATTACGAATGTTCTTCATAAGTGCTGCAAAGATACTTCGAGTCGGTTGCACTCTAATCTATCAAATGTCAATTCGATAAAGTTGAGCGAAAACCATTAAAGAAAAAATCATGGGCGTCCGCCTCGCGCTGCTCGTCGGCGGGCTATACGGCAGCTCGCTCTTCGCTCGGCCTCAGCTACGCTGAGTCTGCTGCGCACTGCCTACTATCCCTACGCCATGAAGATGGTTAGCGCTTGATACGAAGGGGCTCGACATCTTCGTAGTCAAATGGTACTTTGATGCTTTGACCAGCGAGATTGATCCAGATGTCTCCTTCGATCTTGTACTTGATCTCTTTGTTTTGCAGAGAGCTTCCGAGGAGTGACATCCAGTCTGTTTTGATGTCAGTGAAAACATCTTTCAGTTTCATGTTAATAACGACAGGTATAGCATTCTCTTTACCAGCTGCGAGCTGCGCATTTTCGTTTTGAGTTATCTCAGCGACTTTATTTCCTTCCACAAAAGCGACGAGATCCATTTTGTCAAGTTGAGCACCTACGTCATTTGGATTGATGATGATTGCATCTCCCTTAATAGTTACATTACCATTTAGAGCGGCTGCTTGCAGCTTGACATTTTCCATACGATCGAAATACGGATATTCTGGTGAAGAGCAGCCAGCAGCAAAAAGAAGTGAAAGCACGAAGAGTGAAGTCAAAAGACGTGTCATGTTGATTAGTATTCAAGTAAAAAAAACGGTCGATCCTCAAATTTGAGAATCGACCGCGAAGATAGAATCTTACTGAGATTATAAATCATCAGCTGGCGTTGGATCGCCAGTGTTTTTATCAAAGTCAAATAGAAGCGAGAAGCGTAACGTATTATCAAGTGGATTACGCTGATTACTTGTCGGGATTAAGTAGCTAAAGTTGAGGTTGAACACGCTATAGCGGATACCTAATCCTGCAGTTAAGAACTTGCGATTTCCTTTTGTGCCATGCTCATAGAAGTAACCAGTACGTACAGCAAACTGATCGTTGTACCAGTATTCAGCTCCAACCGACCACATGAATTCACGGAGTTCTTCAGAGAAGCCAGCAGGCGCATCTCCAAATGATGAGAAAATAGCAGAAATACTTGAAAGCTCTTTGTAATCTGGAACACCATTTTGGTCAGCGTCGTTAACAGTGCCAAGAGGATCGCCTTCAGGTGGAGTCGGGACAAGCAGCTTGTTGATGTCAAGTGCAATTGTAAATTTATTGTACTCGTCTATCTGACCAGTAAAAGCAGTTCCGATTCCAAGGTTTGTCGGAATGTAGTCTTTGTTAGCTGACTCGAGGTAGCTGACTTTGCTGCCGATGTTAGAGATCGCACCACCGAGTGTGACGTTGGAGCCTTTCTCCATGCTTTCGATCGGAAAAATACCAGTGAACGAAAGGTCGGCTGCAATAGCTGATGCTGGACGGATTTCTTGTCCATTAATAAACTGACCTGCTGCTAGGCGTGAGTAAGCGTACTTAAGTGTCAAACCAGCAGAGAAGCGATCTGGAACGAGTGCTCTTGAGTAAGCAGCTGCAATCTCAAACTCACGAGGACGATCTGTACCAAGTGGTGTATTGTTGATGTCAGTGATGCTGATGCTACCAAGAGAAAAGAAGCGCATGCTGACGCTTACTGTCTGTTGGGCGCTGATCGGTCCAATATGCTTGTATGCGCCGAGGTATGCGAGATAAACGTCATTGATACCGAGTGCACGCAGCCAAGGCGTGTACGTAGCTGATATACCGATGTCTTTTTTAGAGAATGCAAGCTTTGATGCATTAAAGTGCATTGCATTGGCATCTGGTGAGATCGCGATGCCAACATCGCCCATAGCTCCTGAGCGAGCATCTGGCACAATGCGTAAGAAGGGAAGTGCAGTTGTGATCGTATTGACACAATCTTCTCCAGTAACTGGGTTTTTGCCGTCAACGCAGCCTGCAGCGAGCTGTGCTTGCGTTTGTGTAACTGCAAATAAACTAATCGCTCCAATGAGGAGTGAGAGACAAATTCGTCTCATAAGAAATAGGATTAATGAATAATCAGATGTAGTGAAACGTAAAACTTGACGTATAGTTTTGGAGTTTTGGTGACTGATTTATCAAGAATTGAGCCGCATTAAGACTCTTCTAACATTGGATTGCAAATATGGTGTAATTCGTGGAAGCTCTACAAATATTCGATCTGTTTTTATGCACCAGCGATGGTCAGTCGTGCTGCGTAGCAGCAGACGGAGCGTAGCGACGGCCGAGCAGCATCGCATGAGACGGCGTGGAACACGCTGGCTGTCTGCGGTATCTGCTGCGAGCGACGAGACAGCGCGGCCACTCGCTCAAGCGAGTGGGGTGCTCTCATTATGGATGATTTTCTATTTGGAAATACACTCATTTTTTTATTTTAAAAGAACGAGTTTTTCGAAATCACTTCGCTTGGTAATAATGCCTCCAAATTCATTTTGCGTCGCAACATTGACTCGATAAATGTAAACGCCTCGGGCTAAATTATCGCCGTAATCATCAGTGCCATTCCATTGTAATCCTGTGACTCTGTAGCCATCTGAAATAACTTGTTGTTCTATTGTTTTAACGAGTTTTCCAGCGACAGTAAATATCTGAACTTGAACTGTCAAGGGTTGATTAGGAAAGTTGTGTTCGAATTGAAATTCGGTATTTGTTGTAAATGGATTTGGATAATTTAAAACATGCTCAAGGGCAACTTGACCGCTTTCTGCAACGATGAATTCTGTTTCGCCTTCACCTGGATTATTGGCGACGTCCCAAGCGCGTACTTTAATAGTATGTTTTCCTTCAGGGAGGTCAAATAAACCATATAAGACTGATCCTTTTTTTGAATTATTTAATTCTGATTCATAAAAGTCATTCAGAATAAAAACTTCGGAAGAATTATCATCAAGTGTTGCAGTGATATCGTGTCCAATTCCAGTGCCTGTTGTATTGATGCCAAGATCATCTGAAATTCGAACATATAATTTTGGATCAGCATCTGTTGTGCCACCAAATACAAATGTCGAATCATTCATAAATACTTCTACAAGTGGAGGTGTATCATCTGTAACTCCAGTTGAATTAGCACCGCCAATAATAATTGTATTATCAAATCCTATGGCTTCTCTATTGTTTCCGTCTTCTGCATAATAACTAATGCGGCCATTACCGATTGTATAATTAATATCGAGTGGAACTGTAAATGAAAATTCCCATTCGCCATTGACGACTTGCGCGCGACCTCTAAATAAAATCACATCTTGTGATTGAAAATTTGCAGGGGTACTACCATTATCATTTCCGCGCGTACTGTAGGTAGCGACTTTGTCAAAAACTGTCGGATAAATTGTACCATTAAAATCTGTCAATCTAGAGCCAGACGGATCTGTAATTTCGCCTTTAATAGTAACGGGTTCGAGAGCGTTTAGTGTATCAGCATTTGGAGCGACTCCATTTATGCTGATTGTCGAAACGCGTTGAGTCGGATAGGCGAGCGCCATAGATGGATCTCCGAGAAGAACAAATTTTCTTGAATTCTGAATAGAAGCAGTTGTATTGTTTTTTGATGTACGGAGAATTTCGCCGATCGGCGGGCGGACTGTGCCTGGTGGAAATGCTAATGCATCAAATGCTGATGTACCAAGGAGTCTGTTTGCATAAGCATATACTGCTCGTGTAGTTGTAAATAATGCGATGGCGCCGCCGTTGGGGTTCATGACAAGTGTCTCACCAGCGCTGACATAAGTCGGGTCTTCATAAGGTGCGAATGTGCAAGTAGCAGTTACAAATAATGGTAATTTATCATAATTGTCAAATGAATTTATTTCATTCATTGTGAGAATTCGCTCTTGAGCCCATCCATCGTGACCTCCATGCCCCATATAATTTATAATTAAGTTTCCGCGTGTCACTTCATTGACAATTGCAGCAGTCACGTCTGGATATCTATTGCCTCCTGGAGTAGAAAGCTGCTGATAAGCATCAGCATAAATTTTAGTGATATTAAAGAAGTTATTTGAATCACGAACAGCCTCAGCAATTCCGTCGGAGTCGTTAAAATGCGTATTCCCATCTTGGTCATCAGCAATATATGTTATTCTGTTTTTCCAGTCGGAAAAGGTATTCGGATTTGTTTCGTAATGAATGATTTTGTCAACAACATTTTTTGCTTCTTGGATTGTCCGAGCCGGAATACGACCTATGGCAATATCTAATCCTCCAGATTCTATATTCGCTCCTTCTGTATCATCAAGTAAGCCAAAATAATCATCGGTTGGATATCCGCTTACAGCACTTAGAGATTCGCGAGTCTGATATGTTGGTATAATATCATAATTCTCTTCATTTTCATTAATATTACGATAATCAAATGAAGCATCACCAAAGAGTAAGACGTATTTAAAATCACCTGAAGGACCACTTCTATCATAGAGCATTTTAATAAAATCACGAATTGCAGAAATGTCTTTTGATCCAGCGGAAAATTCGTTATATATCTCTTGAACATCAACAATCGTTGCGTCGATATTACTATAGGCTAATCTATGTTGAGCGAGTCGTTGCGCTTCTGGCTTTAAAGCAGTGTTTGTAATAATTAAGAGAGGTTTAGGCGTAAGTATGCCGTGAAGGTTTTGATTTGGAATTGTTCCTACAATTTGAATTTCTTTTTCTTCTCCGGGATTAAAGGCTATGAATTCTTTAAGGGATGTAGTATTAGCTCCAAAAGTGAATTCTGATCCTGATGAAGAGCCTTGTTGTACACTTGGATTTAATGGATCTGTAATATCCCAGAAACGCGTATTTGATGAAGTATTTGCAATTGAAAAATTTGATTGCGCATAAGAAAGTGTTCGTGTATCTCTAAATGCTAGTTGACTCGAGTTTTTAATTAAATTTTGACGACCATTGATCGTTATATAATCTAAATATCCAGCAGCATCGCTAATAACTTTGATGTAATTCAGATTTACCGAAATTGTAGATGAAGATGCAGTATGCGTAAACACTGGAACAGTACGTGATCCGCCTTGTCCAACTGAGCCACCATTAACTGAGACTAAGTTTTGAGTAGGGTAGGTTTGTCCGTCAATTCGTACTTGAAATTGGCTAGCTGCACCGATCGATCGAGCAGCGAGACTTGTCTCTATGATAACAGGCTCAGATGTCACGAGATTCGGCATCTCGAGGTTAAATGTTTGGTTTTGGGTATATCGAAATGATTCTCCAAGCCAAAGACGTCCTGTACCTGAGGTGCCAAAAGAAATGTCGAGGAGGTTTGTTTCATCGACTTCATAGTGAGCATACCCATCAAACGTTGATGTAGAATAAACAGCTCCAGAAATAGATGATGTGGTGCCGATTCGATTTGATGGACTTGCCCCATCAATTTTTAAGAAGACATACGATTTTGTATCGTAGATGTTGTTTGAATAACTGAATCTATTAAGTACGTCATCATACTTGAATTGGCTAGGTCCATTTGAATAGAATCGGATATAATCATTTTGATCAAATGATCCATCACTTTCGCCAACGACTTCTATTGCAAGTTCGGCAAGATCGTCAACACGTGCTTCGCCAGCAAGTTCTGGAAGCATGCCACCAGTATTGCCATAGAGCTTAATGTGTTGTGGGTTTATTGAATTGACATTGATGCCTAGTTCTTGAAGTGTATTGTAATCTATTTTGAAAACGCCAGACTCTTGAATTGAAAGTGCATAAATATCTCCAGTAGCTAGTACTGACTGAGTAGCAAAGCTCGAAGCAGCACGACTGTTATTTTGGACGACGGATTGTTGACTACCAATATGGATTTCTGCTTTTACAAGCCGCTCAATTTGCCCATTATTTTTTCTAAAAGGCAGAATCTCAAGATGAGCAATCGTTTTGTTGCGGGATCGATTCGTTTGTGATTGAATGAGTATTTCATTCTCGATCACGTCAAGAAGACTTTGATCAGAAATTGCAACTTGTTCAAATTGGGAATTCTTCAAATGTATAGCTCTACCTCTTAGATCAATGCCAGCAATTTTTTGAATCACGACAGGTAGTCCTTTATACTCTTCTTGGTAAACGCCATTTTCAAGGTTGAAAAGAGCTTGCGGATGTAATCGTTCTTGATCATTCCATTTCAGATCAAGCTGAATAACGTTTTGCGCAGCGACTTGGAATGCTACAAAAAGCAAAAGAAATGAGAAGATGAGCTTGTGTGTGTGATATGAATTCATCAAAGAATAATTAAGTACGCTAATTTCGCAATTGAAATTGAATTACTTCGACAGGCAAAATTTGCAATTTTTCACGAAGTTGAACGTTTGTTTACTGCAGAGTATTGGTTTGTATGATGAAAATTGACTTGAAACGTCATGTATATGACAATTTTGACCGAGCTGTGTTGCAAAAAGCTTTCCTATTGCTTTTTGCTGTACAGTTAGCAAGTCAAGTATTTGCTCAAGATCCAATGCTAAGCCAGTTTTTTGCAGCTCCAACACGACTTAATCCGGCTTTGACAGGAGCGACAGCTTCTGCACGAATTCATCTAAACTACAGAAACCAATGGCCTGGTTTTAACAATGCCTACCAAACATACATTGTAGGATATGATCAATACATTGATCGAGTCAGTAGTGGAGTCGGTTTGTACATTCTAGGCGATGCTGCTGGAGATGGAATCTATAAGACGATTCAAATTAATGGATCGTATGCCTATAATCTTAATCTCTCTGACGAAATGGGATTGAGACTTGGTTTAAGTGCCTCCTATATCAATGCTTCAGTAGACTGGGATAAACTTGTATTCTTTGACCAGCTCGATCCGGTAAATGGCCCAACAGATCCGAATGGCATACCATACCAAACATTTGAGCAGCGTCCTGACCAAACTTCAGTTTCGTATGCAAGCTTTGGTACAGGTTTGCTCTTTTTCTCAGAATATGTATATCTGGGAGCAGCATTGCAACATCTCAATGCGCCAACTGAGAGTCTACTCGAGATTAATGGCTTTGCTGATGTACCAACGCGTTTGACAATTCATGCAGGAAGTGAAATAAAATTAGGCAATCGATACAATAAGAATGAAAGCACCACGTTCATATCACCGAACCTTCTGTTTGTAAAGCAAGCAGAATTCCAACAAGCCAATGTTGGAGCGTATGTACAAGGCGGGGCTTTCTTTGGAGGTATGTGGTTTCGCCACACCTTCGGCAATGCAGATGCAGTCATTGCACTAGCCGGTTTCCGAAAAGGAATTTTCAAGATCGGATACAGCTATGATCATACTGTTTCTGGACTAGCTGGCAATACATCTGGCTCACACGAGTTATCTCTCGTCTTGACTTTTGCCGACAGCGAAAGTTTCCAAAGAAGAAATAGGCAGCGGAAACAATTAAGTTGTCCGTCATCTTTTCGTTAGTCTACTTGTATTTCGCTATATTTGGCATCTCGATTACATTACAACACAAACAATCACTCAACACTCCCAACTTAATCTGGAACATGAAACAACTTATCTATTCATGCCTCCTGCTGATCGGACTCTTCGGTATGTTCAGCATGCAGTCTTGCAAAGGGAAGAAAAGCCAATCGTCAACTACTGGCTGGAGCTATAATGACGAAAAATGGGGCGGCTTCGAAAAATTGAAGTACAAAGGCCAAGTCAATGGCCCAAACCTCGTTCTGATCGAAGGTGGTACATTCTCTATGGGTACTACCGAGCAAGATGTTATCTACGAGTTTGATAATATGCCACGTCGTGTCACTGTTTCTTCATTCTACATGGATGAAACAGAAGTCGCTAACATCGATTATCGCGAATATCTCTTTTGGTTAGATAACGTTTTTGGCGAATCCTATCCAGGTGTATACCGT
Organism: Saprospiraceae bacterium; assembly: GCA_020631455.1. Taxonomy (GTDB): domain Bacteria; phylum Bacteroidota; class Bacteroidia; order Chitinophagales; family Saprospiraceae; genus JAHDHF01. Next base: position 15,854 of record JAHDHF010000009.1, on the reverse strand, counting down.
GACGCATTACCAGATACGCTCGTATGGCGTGAGGAATTATCATTCAACGAACCATTCGTAGAGACATACTTCCGTCACCCTGCATATGATGACTATCCAGTTGTTGGTGTCAATTGGCTTCAAGCAAATGAATACTGCAAGTGGAGAACTGACCGTGTAAATGAGATGATCCTTATCAGCAAAGGAATCCTCAACAACAACAACGAACAAACAAATGAAGACAACTTCAATACTGAAGCGTATCTCGTAGGCCAATACGAAGGCAACGTTCGCAAGAACATGAAAGACATTCGTACAGGCGGTGAGCGTCCAGTAAAATTTGAAGATGGTATTCTACTTCCTTCGTACCGCCTGCCTACAGAGGCTGAGTGGGAATATGCTGCACTTTCTCTTCTCGGCAACCAAAGCTACAAGAAAGACGAGAATATCACAGACCGTAAGCTCTATCCATGGAATAACGCCAAAACTGTCTACCAAACAAATATGCGCTATCAAAAGCGTGGCAAAATGCAAGGTAAGATGATGGCCAACTTCAAGCGTGGTCGAGGTGACTACATGGGTATGGCGGGTCAGCTCAATGACAATGCTCACATTACTGCTCCTGTACGTGCATTCTGGCCAAACGAATATGGTCTTTACAATATGGCTGGAAACGTATCAGAGTGGACTATGGATGTCTATCGTCCATTGACAAGTACATCACTCCGTGGTGTTGAAGATCATGATCTCAACTCATTCCGTGGTGCAGTCTTCAAGCAAAAAATCCTAGACGAAAATGGCGCTCCAGTAGAAAAGGATAGCCTCGGTCGCCTTCGTTACGAAGTTGTAAAAGACGAAGATGTCGCCACACGTACCAACTATCAGCGCGGAAGCGTCATCGATTACCTTGATGGTGATCTCGAATCAGAAGTCGTTTATAATTACGGTAAGACAACACTTATCAGTGACAAAGCTCGCGTCATCAAAGGTGGTAGCTGGGCAGATCGCGCATACTGGTTGTCACCAGGCGCTCGCCGCTTCTTCAACGAAGATCAAGCATCACGCACGATCGGTTTCCGTTGTGCAATGACACGTGTCGGTGGACCGCAAGGCAACACAAAGACAGGTGGGAATCACTTTAAGACAAAGCGCAAAAAAGTCAAGCGCAAGTACAAATAATCAATTCATTCAATTGATTATTGAAATGCCTTCTAGCTCATTTGCTAGGAGGCATTTTTTTGTTGAATGAATAGTTGGGGCTGCCCGCTCATTCATTTCATTCATGCGCGGTCGGGCTGTTCGGCACTCTCTCCGAGTTCCTTTCAGTCACTCGGAGTTCAGACAACACCTACCATCCCTCAGCCAGTTTAAGCCTGAAGGGCAGAAATTATTCTAGTCAGATTAAATCCAGTCGGATGAACCCCGAAGGGGTGACAGTGTCATATTATTGCGTCGGACAAGCGCTGCGAAGTGGTGCGCAGCAGACGCCGAATGCAGTGAGGCGGCCGAGCGAATAGCGAGCCACGTAGCATAGCGACCCAGAGTGAGCAAAGCGAACGAAGGGGATGGCCCATCTTATTTTCACTATTCAGAATTAATGCATCTTTGAATGATGAGAATTGTTTTTCTATTACTTTTTTCTTGTATCATAGTTCACTTACAAGCGCAAAAAGACACTACAGATTTTGATATATCCGCATTTGTGTACTTGGACTCATTTGTAGTAGAAGCCGAGCGTGGCGGCTTTGATGTAGCAGAATTTATAGACATGGTGCGATCGGATAGCACATTTTATCAAGCCTTTCGCAATCTTCGATTTTATAATTATTCATCAACAGCAAACATGAATTTCAATGATCGGAAAGGAAAATCAATTGCATCTATGAATCATCAAGTGGAGCAAACGATGGAATCTTTTCTTTGTAGAAATACTACAATTTTAAATGAAAAAACAAGCGGCAAGTGGCTGAAAAAATCGAAGCTTCGATTTACAACTGCTCAAATGTATTATCGGCTTTTTGCCCAATCTGGCTCACATTGTGAGCGACAACGAACAGCAATACCAAGAAAGCCCAAGGGTAAAATGGAGGAATATACAGAATCATTAAAAACGCTCATTTTTCAGCCTGGCGACCGCATCTCAATACCGCTTATCGGAAAGAAAACGCCAATCTTTGATAAACGCATGGCGAAGTATTATGATTATTCGATCACTACGGATACATTTCATAATCAGTCAGTCTATAAATTTTCAGTTAAGACCAAAAAGGAATATCAAGCGACTGGAAAAACTGTGATCAGATATATGGATACTTTTTTTGATCGTGAGAATTTTCAAATTATGGGCCGCAATTATCGTCTTTATCAAAACGGTCTCGCAATAGATGTAGACGTTACAATGAATATAGTACTCAATAAATACGGCGATGATTATTTACCGACGTACATCCATTATAATGGTAATTGGAATGTGCCGACAAAACGGCGTGAGCGGGGCTCATTTACGATTTGGTTTTCGGATATTCAAGTAGCTCAATAATTAAAATTGATACGGCTCTGCTTCTATTAAATTACGTGGGATGACTTTACGTATTTTTTTTCGAGTCTTGTAATCAAGTTTAAAGTAGCTTTTTTTGTATTTCTGTTTGGCATACGTATCTCGAGCTTTGTAGAATCCACGTTTGAGTGCTGTCTCCACTCGATTGTATTCTTCGTACTTGACATTTATATGTGAGCGGTATGCAATGACAGCCTGTTTTGGGCTACTCGCTTCGTTAATTATAAATTGATGTATTTGTTCAGCAATTTTTGATCGCTTTGTAAGCATACCATCAAAATACAAATAACCATTTTCGTGCAAAACAACGAGACGCTGATTTGATTCTTTGACACGTTTGAGTGCTTTGAGCTGATCATCAAGTGTCGGTAATGGATCGATGACTGACATTGTCGTATCGCGCTGCTTTTTGACGATACGAGCGGGAGCGCAGCTCGATATAGCTGCTGCAAAAATGACGAGACTCAAAAAAAATACACGCATGGGTATCATATTATTCAAATGTAGCTAAAAAAAAGCCGCTTCCGAATAAACGGAAGCGGCTTTTATAATCAAACAATCAAAACAACTACTCTATCACAAGTTTGCTGCTCGCATGTTTGCCTTGAGCAACAACATGCACAATATACAACCCTGAACTTGCATTTTCAAGGTTTATCGTTTGGTTTATTTGTCCATTTGCATTCAATAATTGCGTCGTACTGACAGTTTGCCCTAGGAGGTTAACTATCTCAATAGTGACATCACTTGATTCTTCAAGCAAAAACGATAATTCAACTTGATCTTGTGCTGGATTAGGGAACACATCAAGCGATGCTTGTAATTCATTAACAAAGTCAGCTGAAACAGTACAATCAATTGCTGGATCATACGTCACAGGGAAGCTGTACGAATTAACACATAAAGTAACATTGTCAGTTAATACTGCTTCGAGAGTGCCACTCGTCGTCAAACAAAGTAAAAGCTCATTTGTCGATCCTGGTACTTGTACTCCATCGAGATACCACTCAAGCGTATATGATGCTGGCCAAGTTGAGACATCGAAGATGGCAGCTTCATTTTGGAAATATCCATAACCTGGTGCTGGCGGCAATGGATTGACTGTTAGCGTCTCAATCATAGATGTGCCAGAGCAACCATCTGGTGAAGTGTAGATGACATAATATTCACCTGGATCAGCTACTTGAAGCATTTGGCCATTTGCACCAGGGATAGCAGTACTGTCAAAGTACCATTGGTTGCCTGTCGCATAGCTGCTCATAAATGTTGTTGTATCTCCTGCGCAAAGTGTAGTCGTAGGAGCTGAAATAGTGGGAGCAGATACTGATGGATAAACATCAATCGTATCAGTTGAAGTAATAATATCGACAGGATTAACGATTGTGAAACTCACAGTCAACGGACCACTGCTTACATTTCCATTTGTAAGCTGAGTAAAATTAACTGAGCCACAGTTATCATCTGGAAGGATCCCGTCGTCATCAATGACTTCAACTGAATAGCTGCCAGGACCAATCGGTATACTGACACCAAAACCTACTGGCGGATAAGTATCAGTGATACTTGCACCACTATTGTAGATTTCATTTCCAGAAGGATCAAAAATCTTGATAATAAAATCTGGTGCTAAGGGAACAATAACATCATCATTACAATCAGAAGCAGCTACAGTAACATTCGTCAAAATATATCCAACTGTATCAATAGTTGCAGTATAGTTGACTACATAAGAACCAGGAGTTGTATAAACAACAGATCCTGGGTTTTCATTTGTCGAGCTAAGTGTATTCCCGAAATCCCAGTTATAAGTGATACCTGGATTTCCATTGCTTGGAATATTATTTACAAAGGATACTTCAAGGTCTTCGCAGCCATCACCATTGATAGTGGAGAATCCAGTATTAGTACTAACAGGTTGATTGACCTTAAATGGTACATTAAATCCTACTGATTGCGAAATACCGAAAACAGTCGCTCGTGCAGTAATCGTCAATGAAAAAGAATCAGCTACGATTGGTGTTCCACAAAGACGAGCACAGCCATCTGATTGTACTTGCGGGTCATAGACGCCACTCGGATTATCAAGCTCGTAGGATATACCTGGAGGTAAGTTCGTAATTCCTACAATTTCAATATCATTGAATGTGATCCCAGGAGGAATATCTGGAGAAAGAGCCAAAATTCCGTCAGAAGTCTTCGGAAGCCTAAAACTCAAATCTTCTTCATAATAGACATTTTTCGTTCCATCTGGAATAGGGCCGAGCCAAGCAGTATCTGCAGGTACCCATGTAGGTACAGAAATAATACAGCCAGGGCATTGAGCTTGCATATTGAGGCTGAGCGTCATCAAGAGGCAAAGCACAAAAGAAAGTTGAAGTATTCTCATAACTGAGTTTTGTTTTTTGATACTATAAAGATACAAATACCTGTCACGATATGCTGCAAATAAAAAGAGCCGCATGTCTGACATGCGGCTCTTTTTATTTGCCGAAGCAAAGGTTAATAAGAATGGATTAGTTAGCTACAACCATTCTCTTAACAGAACGCTGACCTTCAAACTCAAAGCTGTAGAAGTAAACACCAGCACCGAGACGCGAACCATCAAACTCGATTGTATTGTCGCCCATACGGAGCTCAACTTCGCGAGTTTCTACAAGTGATCCGTTTTGTGAGTAAACAGAGAATGAGAATGTCTCATTGATTTTACTTGTTACATTGATTGTAGTGTTGCCACGGAATGGATTCGGGCTGTTTTGTGCGATTCCGAGGTTGATTTCAACGACATTGTCAACAGAAATAGTACAAGCTGGATCAGAAGCTGGAAGTACCGTGAGATCATAAACACCTGGGAAAAGTGTAGGATCTGGGAATGTAACTGCCAATGCAACGAAGCTTTGTGCTTCAGCATAGATTTGAGTCGGATAAACACCAGCAGTCAATGTGTGGTTACCATAAATAACAGCACAACCTTCAGTTAATTTGAGGAACTCACATGATGGAGGATCACACTGGTAGCTTAATCCTACATTAGAAAGAGCAGCATATCCAGAACCAGCATCTAGATAAACACCATCTGGGAATGGATCAAGAGTAACCTTTTCGAGTGGAACCATTGTGCCTGAAAATTCAATTGAATCAGGTACGACAGCAGTAAATACATACTCAAAATAATCGCCTTCACAAGCTTTAGTAATGATACCAGATGAGTCAGGGCTTGTTATACCTGCTTGATATGGCTCAGGATAAACACCAAAGTCACCATTAGCTACAGAAAATTGTGGATCAGGTGTACAACCTGGACCTTGAGCAAAAAGAGGGCTTGCTGCTACACAGAGCATCAATGCCAAAGTAGAAAGTAATAGATTCTTCATAGTTTGAAGTTAAGTTGTTTTAGATGACGTAAATATAATCACAAGTTTAGACTGTCAATACTTTTCTGTTTTTTTCGTCATTAGCCGACATTTTGAAGAAAACAAATTTTTGGGGCAGCCCCTTCATTCGCAGTGCTCATTTCGGGTCGGGCTATCCGGCACTCTCTCAGTACCATTGAATCTTGATTCAATGGTACTGAGTTCAGACAACACCTCCTATCCCTCAGCCAAGCAGCTGTCACACTCTGGGTGGACAAGCGCTGCGAAGTGGTGCGAACGAAGTGAAGCAGATGCGCAGCGCAGCAAGCAGCCGAGCGAGCAGCGAGCCACGGAGCATAGCGACCGCTAGGAGTGAAGCGAGTAGCGGATGGCCCATAATTTTGAGCTTCTTAATCTTTCGTATTCGAGTACATTTGTGGCTATGATACAGATACCAGCTCAATCAATAGAATCCGTTTTTGATGCCATGCAAAGCCATGATGAGATGGCGCTTGATGCTCGTATGGATGCGTTTATGCAAGAGCAGCCTGAGGTAGTCAACTATGTCGTGTCTCATGCCAATGGTGCTGACTTTGACGCTGAGCAAGTCGGTGATGTGCTCATTGCTGTCATGATGCTGTACACTGCGGCTCGTGAGACAGTGGGCGAATTGCCAATGGTATCTGAGCCTGTACTTTTGATAGCTCAAGAAGAAGTCGTGACCAATGCTGAGGATTCTGATATCGAAGAGCTTGTAGAAATCCTCTCAGAAAACTGGCAACAAAATGCCTTAATTGAAGCTGCGGCAGACCTGATGGATGACATCGAGACCTACCGCAGCCAAGAAAATTGTGATACTGCATTTGGTATTGTATGCAGTACAATTGGTGCTATGATACGAGCAGAAGAGGATCTGCATGATGCACCAGAGTAAATGTTATAGCTTACTCGATGAGCATCATATCATGATGGTCAGAAAACTCTTCTTGAGCTTTCGATAAAGCATCCATGTATTTGTCTTCGTCTTCAAAGATTGCTTCGAGTACTTTGTCAAATTCTTGTGCTTGCTCTGAGTCAAGCTCCTCGCCATACAATTCAGTTAGCTTGGCTCCTTTTGTTTCAAGCTCAGACTTATAAAAATTAAGGATGTCTAAGCCTTCTTGTTTGAAGCCTTTTTCGACATCGCCTAAGCCAGTTACAGTAGCAATATTTGCCTCTACAGTTTCTAAAGCTGTTTTGTGAGTCGCTTTTAGATCAGCTGGATCTTCTGCCTCTAAGAACGCTTCGATTGCTTCGAGTGTTTCAGTATGAGCATCTACGATCGTATCGTTGTATGTCACAGAATCAAATGTGTCAAGATTGCAACTCACAAAAAATAATGAGCCGACAAATGCCAGTGTTGTGAGGAATGATAGGTGTTTCATAATGGGAATTAAGGGGTGATTAACAGGGATGAAAAAAATTAAGAGTTTAATAATCGAATAACAATATCTGCTGCATCATCAATTTCTTCGAGTGTATTCATTTTCGAAAAACTAAATCTGATCGGCGTCATATCACAATTAGGGTACAAGCCGAGCATGACATGCGATTTAGACTCGACACCGCTGCTGCAAGCAGAGCCACCTGATACAGCAATGCCTTCGATGTCAAGATTAAACATGAGTAGATCGTTCTTTGGCGATGGCGGAAAACTTACACTCAGCACTTTAGGCAATTGTTGATCTGCCTTGTCAGAGCCATTTATGCGTACACCTTCTATTACACTTTGTAATCGTTCGATCATTCGGTTTCGTAGCGAGTGCAAATGCTGTATTGTCTGATCGCGAGTTTCGATAGTTTGCTGAAGTGCAGCACCAAGACCGACGATGCCAGCTACATTTTCAGTTCCTCCGCGCATGTTGCGTTCTTGAGCACCACCTTCAATAAAAGAAGGTAGACAGCACTCATTTTTGATAAATACAAAGCCGACTCCTTTAGGCCCATGAAATTTATGTGCAGCTCCTGTGAGATAATCAATGTTCATTTCACTGACATTGATCGGCAGCATTCCTACGCTCTGTACAGTGTCAGAATGAAATGCCGCACCATGTTCTTTACAGATCGCTCCAATAGCTGCAATATCATTGATGACTCCAAGTTCATTATTGACATGCATGAGACTGACGAGTGTCGGCTCATTTGATGCTTGTAGTAGCTCAGTCAAATGCTCTAGATTGGCAGTTCCATCTGAGTTTATATTGACGAGTTGGAGTGTTGCCGCAGGTTGTAGATGCTCAGCTGTATGTAAAACACAATGATGCTCAATAGGACTCGTGATGATGCGCTTGTACATACCATGATGCACAGCACATTTCAAGACCATATTCGTTGATTCTGTGCCACCACTTGTAAAAAAAACTTCTCCAAGCGATGCTCCAATTTCGTCAGCCACTGTTTTGCGAGTCCGCTCGATTGCTGCACGCGCGATCCGACCTTCAGCATGAATACTTGACGGATTTCCATACGTTCCATTCAGATATGGCAGCATCGCATCCAGCGCTTCTTTACAAAGCGGAGTTGTCGCAGCATTATCAAGATAAATTCGCTTTTTCATAGGCTAAATAAAGATAAGTTCTCCATCTCGGATTGCTCGACGAATCTCAGGAGGCAATCCAAAATGATCATCCATAAAACCTTCAAGAATATCTTTTGTCGCCTTAGAGAGCAAGCTTTGTAGATGCTCTAAAGTTTCTATACTCAGTACAAAAGGATAGCCAGCATAAATCATTTGATCACCTTCACACATTGCATAAACGACATATTCCTCCAGTTCTTCGCGTGGCTCCTCAGTCAATAAGCTCGTTTTCGTCCAAACATCATAATCAGTAGCTAAATCTTCATCTTGTTGAAATTCAAGAAATCGCAACTGCATATCGACCCGACTCGAAAAAAACTGCTCAATAGCTGTGCGCGAATCCTTGCTTAATTGGTTGTGCATCTTCTGCGCACAGGCCATACATATCGCATACTCATATTTGACCTCATGTAGATTGAGATCTTTATGATTGACAAAAGACTTTTCAATCATGTACGGTTCTCCAATTTCTTTGAGCACTCTCTGGCACATGATACAACACTCAAAAGGAGCATCATCATCAGAAGAAAACATCGCTTTGGGGATCGGACCAAACATTGGCTGCAAGGTAAAACCTTTCTGAACTTTGAATCACTTATACGAGGCTTAAACATGTTGAAAATAATGGGCTGCCGGTCAGAGAATCTGACCGGCGGGCTATCCGCAGTACGGTAGCCTAGCCGCTGCTACATTTCATTTCGCAGCGTCCACTCACTTCGTTCGTGCTGCTCCTATCCCTCAGCCAAAAAGCAGCTCATTTAAAAGCATTCTGAAGTTTTGCAGATAGATCAATTTCTAACATCATCTAATTTCAAGACATTTTATTATTCCCTTCGAATAGCTAGCATTGAGCACACGAATAGTTTTAATTTTATGGCAAACTAAATTTCAACATGGAAAACCACAGTGGAGACATTTCAAAATGCCCATTCCACAATGGGCAACTATCAAATCTAAAACCAGCAGGTACAGGAACATCAAATCGCGATTGGTGGCCAAACCAGCTCAGACTCAATATACTAAAGCAGCATTCGAATCTGACAAATCCAATGGATCAAGACTTCGATTATGTTGAAGCATTTAGTCAACTCGATTATGAAGGACTCAAAAAAGATCTTCACGACTTAATGACTGATTCACAAGACTGGTGGCCAGCTGACTTTGGTCATTATGGACCTTTCTTTATCCGTATGGCATGGCACAGCGCTGGTACATATCGTATCGGTGATGGTCGTGGTGGAGCTGGTACAGGTCAGTTGCGTTTCGCTCCACTCAACAGTTGGCCAGACAATGGAAATCTTGATAAAGCGCGCAGACTTCTTTGGCCAATCAAGCAGAAATACGGCAACAAAATCTCCTGGGCTGACCTAATGATTTTAACTGGTAACGTCGCTCTTGAATCGATGGGATTTGAAACTTTTGGCTTTGCTGGTGGTCGAGCTGATGTTTGGGAGCCAGAAGAAGATGTCTATTGGGGTACAGAAACAATCTGGGAAGCTGGAGACAAACGCTACTCTGGCGAGCGTGATCTTGAAAATCCGCTTGCAGCAGTTCAGATGGGTTTAATCTATGTCAACCCTGAAGGGCCAGATGGCAATCCAGATCCACTTGCTTCTGCTCGTGATATCCGTGAGACATTCAGAAGAATGGCAATGAACGACGAAGAAACTGTTGCACTCATAGCAGGTGGACATACCTTCGGAAAAACACATGGTGCCGGAGATGCAAATCTCGTCGGTGTCGAACCAGAAGGAGCTGCAATCGAAGCACAAGGCCTTGGATGGAGAAGTACACACGGCAGCGGCAAAGCGGGTGATGCTATTACGAGCGGCCTAGAAGTTACCTGGACTCAAAAGCCAACTGAATGGACAAACTTGTATTTCAAAAACCTTTTTGAGTACGAGTGGGAACTGACCAAAAGTCCAGCTGGAGCAAATCAATGGGTAGCCAAAGAATCGTCAGAAATTATACCTGATGCTCATGACCCAAATAAGTCACATAGACCAACAATGTTAACATCGGATTTGGCGCTCCGTTTTGATCCTGCTTACGAAAAAATTTCGCGTAAATTCTATGAAGATCACGAAGCATTTCAAGATGCCTTCGCACGTGCTTGGTTCAAATTGACGCATCGTGATATGGGGCCACGTGTTAGATACCAAGGGCCCGAAGTTCCGCAGGAAGTATTACTTTGGCAAGATCCATTACCTGAGCCTACACAGACTACACTCTCTGAGGCTGATATCAGCAAGCTTAAAAAGATCATTTTAAGCACTGGTCTGAGTGTCAGCGAGCTCGTCAATACGGCTTGGTCTTCAGCTGCTTCTTACCGTTGTTCTGATATGCGTGGTGGAGCAAATGGTGCTCGCATCCGTCTCGCTCCACAAAAAAACTGGGAAGTCAATACACCAAAGCAACTTGAAAAAGTAATTGCTGTCTATGAAAAAATCCAAGCAGACTTTGAAATTGGCGTTTCTATTGCGGACTTAATTATACTCGGTGGTACAGCTGCAGTCGAACAAGCGGCAGCTGATGCAGGCGTGGCAGTTGATGTTCCATTTACTGGCGGTCGTGTTGATGCAAGTCAAGAGCAAACTGATGTAGAATCGTTCAGCGCGCTTGAACCACTTGCTGATGGATTCAGAAATTATCTGATGACGAAGCTGCCGTATGGTTCGGAGCATATGCTTGTCGATCGTGCTCAGCTACTTAACTTGACTGCACCTGAAATGACTGTCCTTGTAGGTGGGCTGCGTGTACTAGGAGCGAATACAAAAGCAACATCGCACGGAGTATTGACTCACGATGTTGGTCAATTGACAAATGACTTCTTTGTCAATCTCCTTGACATGGATATTGTCTGGAAAGCGACTGATGATCAAGAAGAAGTTTTTGAAGGAACTTCTACAAAAACTGGTCTTGTTGCTTGGACAGCGACTCGCAGCGATTTAGTATTTGGATCTAATTCAATATTAAGAGCAATAGCAGAGATTTATGGATCGTCTGATTCAAAAGAAAAATTTGTCAAAGACTTTGTCAAAGCATGGACTAAAGTGATGAATCTCGATCGCTTTGATTTGCGTTACAACTAATCATTAGTTCATTATAAATAAAAAAGGGTAGTCAAATTGACTACCCTTTTTTATTCAATATTATTAGAATACAATCAATACTTGATCACTTTTCTATGGAGTTGACCAAATTCTGTATTGATAACAATATGGTACATTCCATTAGAAAAAGAAGATAAATCTAATTGCTGCTGATTTGTTGAATGTTGTTGAACGAGTGCTCCAATACCATCATAAATTGAAATTGTAACATCAGCATTGTCTAGTCCTTCGATAAGAACAATGTCATTCGTAGGATTTGGAGAAATACTAACCTCTTGATCGAGTTCAGCCAGTTGAGTATTTGAGAATAGTTTACTTGAAATACATGTGTTATCAACCCAACCGTTAAAGTTGCGTTCTACTGCACCTCTAGCACTTCCTCCGTGTTGAATATATTGAAGTCCAGTTATACTTCCTGGTATATTTAATGACACAGGTGAGTTTGGTAAGTGCAGTGTTCTAGCCGCATCAGAGAATATTGATAGCTCGACTTCAGTAGCTGATTTACGCTCCATTCTGATATAATAAAAAGATCCTAGTCCTGGAGCATCAATTCGATCAGATCGATGATCAATAAATTCAGTTCCTTCTTCTGCGTAAATCGCAAATGATCTATCATTAGATGTATATGTTGAAGTAACCATGTATACTCCAATATAATCCTGTGAGCCTTCTGGATAGCCAGTACAGTCTATATCAAAGCAATCGTTTCCCGGTTCTAAATTGGAATCTGATAATGTCAAAATGTTATGAAATGTACCGAATCCAGTATTGATAAAACCAACATAAACATCAATCTCAGCAGACCATACTTCGGTATTATTAAGCGTTGTACCTAATGAACGAAAAACCCTTCTCTGCTCATCTCCAGTACAGTCATTTATGTATTCCACTCGATTATTTGAGACCTGTACATCAGAGCCGACTTGATTCCAAAGTGGGGCATCTGAATAGTCATCATAAAAGATATCACAATTTTGGGCTGATAAGCTCGAAACTGAAATAGCAAAAAAGAAAAAGAGTAAGTGAACTTTCATAATACAAGGTTTATACATCTAAAGTACGAAGGAATTTGTTATTTGTTGCTGTAAAACATTAATCTTGGACAAGCGATGGGAAGGGGCGCGAAGAGAATCGCAGCGCTCATCCCGATCAATCGGGATGATGAGCGTTCAGCGAAACCCTGGAACAGCGCGGTGCTGCTGAATGATGGCGAAGCCGAATGAAGTAGCATGGCCCATTTTAAAAAATTCAATTCTGAAAGTTTTGAAATTCGTCTATCTTGGTTCGATCATACGAACCTGACACACATTACTATGGGAGAACAACGTGTATCATTGGCTGGAGATAGCAAAGACAAGGCGCAATTTATGCGGCATCTACTCGAAGATGTGCAAGCACTCGAATACATGCTCGATAATGATATGTTTGAAAATGGAAACATACATATCGGTGCTGAGCAAGAAATGTGTCTCATCGATGCAAATGGAAAACCTGCTCCGCTTGCTATGCCTATACTCGAAAAAATGACTGAGCACGAATGGGTGGAAACGGAGCTTGCAAAATTCAATCTCGAAATCACCTTGACACCTCAGCCATTTAAAGGTGATGCACTCAAAAAAATGGAGGAAGAAATTAGAACTCGCCTTCATAAAATCCAAGAAGTCAGTAGCGGACTTAATACGAATATTCTCTTGACGGGAATTTTGCCGTCTTTGCGTAAAAGCGACCTCACACTCGATAATCTCACGCCTAAAAAACGCTACCGCGCCTTGATGGATGCGATTGATGCACAGCTTAATCGTAATAGCTACGAGCTTAAGCTCGCAGGAGTGGATGAAATGCACATTAAGCATGATTCGCCGATGCTCGAAGCGAGTAATACGAGCTTTCAAGTGCACCTTCAAGTGGCGCCACGTGATTTTGTCAAGATGTATAATATCTCAATGGCATTGACTGGGCCGCTGATTGCGATTTCAGCTAATTCGCCACTGCTCTTTGGTAAGCGGCTCTGGCACGAGACGCGCATTGCATTATTTCAGCAAGCACTCGATACGCGTCGTACAAATTATCACATGCGCGAATTGAGTCCACGTGTCATGTTTGGTACGCGCTGGCTGCAAGACAGCATCCTTGATATTTATCGAGAAGATATTGCACGATTTAGAGTGCTGCTCAGTGCTGATGTCAAAGAAGACAGCATCGATATGATCCGTAAAGGATTGACTCCAAATCTCATGGCACTACAAGTGCACAACTCAACGGTTTATCGCTGGAATCGTCCTTGCTATGGAGCTGCTGGTGAGAAGCCGCATCTCCGTATCGAGTGTAGAGTACTGCCTGCTGGGCCTACGGTGATCGATGAGATGGCAAATGCTGCGCTTTGGCTTGGTGCAATGATCGGGATTGCCGAGCAGCTGGACGACGTACGTGATGTCATGTCGTTTGATGATGCGCGTGATAATTTCTCAAAAGCATCGCGCTACGGATTGGATTCGAAATTCACTTGGTGGAACGACGAAAAAATCACAGCTCCAGAGTTGATATTAAATCACATTATTCCACTCGCACGTAAAGGGCTTGAGCATAGAGGCGTCGATCAAGCAGACATCGACCGCTATATGGATGTGATCGAAGGCAGAGCAAAGAAGCACATGACTGGTGCGCGTTGGATTTTGAGATCTTATACGCAGCTGCTTAAAGAAACGAACAAAGACGAAGCTGTTTCTTCTGTCACAAATGCAATTCTCAAAAATCAACGCACGAGTCAACCAGTTCACCTTTGGGAAGAACCAACACTCGACGACGGCCTTCAATATCGCATCCACGATCTGCAAGTCGAAGAATTTATGCAGACTGACATTTATACAGTTCGTCCTGATGATCCGATTGATCTCGTTACTGATTTGCTTGACTGGAGAAGTCTGCGATATGTACCTGTCGAAAATGAAAAGGGTGATCTCGTCGGACTCGTGACGATGCGACTTGTGCTGAGACATTATACAACCTTGCGCAAAGCGCTCGCCAAGCAGCCGTCGAAGACTGTAGAAGACATCATGATCAAATCGCCTATTACGATCAAGCCCGAAACAACCGTTTACGAAGCGGTCAACCTCATACGACGCGAAAAAATAGGCTGCTTGCCAGTCGTCAAAGATGGCGAACTCATCGGCGTTTTGACTGAAACAGATTTCTTAAATATCTCAGGTCGTATTCTTGATCGACTCAAGCGACACGAACAGACAAGTTAGAGCTGCCAGTTGATCGGCTCTTCGCCGCGAGACACTAGATGCGTATTTGCTTGACTGAAATGCCTGCTCCCAAAGTATGCTCCACGCGCGAGGGGCGAAGGATGAGCAGCAGTCAATACGAAGTGCCGATCAAAATCGATCAGCTCTTGTTTGCTTTGAGCGAAGTTGCCCCAGAGCATAAAGACAATTCCGTCGCGCTGCTCACTGATGATTCTGATGACAGCATCGGTAAATCGCTGCCAACCGATTTTTTTATGGCTTCCAGGTTGCTTGTGCTCAACAGTAAGTATCGCATTGAGCAGTAAGACTCCTTGCTGAGCCCAAGACGTCAGGTCGCCATGTTCAGCTATTGAAGCACCCACGTCTTCGTGCATCTCCTTGTAGATATTCTTAAGCGAAGCTGGCACACGGACACCATAAGGTACACTAAACGATAATCCCATCGCTTGCCCGGGGCCGTGATACGGATCTTGTCCTAGGATCACGACACGCACCTTGTCAAATGGCGTTTGGTCAAAGGCGTTAAACATCAATTTCCCAGGCGGATAAATACGTTTGCCTGCTTGATATTGCGATTTTAAAAACTGCTTAATCTCAGCAAAATATGCTTGCTCAAATTCATCTTTGAGCACAGTACGCCATGAGTCATGGATGTTGACAGCAGCTGCTTTGATCTGTTTCATCTGATTCAAATGTAATACAAGTAAGCTGTAAAAAAAGCCAAGACATTCTTTACCTTTGCGCCATTGGAGGCCCCGTAGCTCAACTGGATAGAGCAGCTGACTTCTAATCAGCAGGTTGCAGGTTCGAGCCCTGCCGGGGTCACTTTTTCTTTTAGTATTTTATTATGGGCCATCCGCGCTTCACTACGATCAGCGCGGTCGCTATGCTCCGTGGCTCGCTGTTCGCTCGGCCGCCTTCACGTTGTTTCGGCGTCTGGCTGTCGCCACCACTTCGCAGCGCTTGTCCTCCTATGTTTGGATTGTC
>JAHDHF010000123.1 GCA_020631455.1 Saprospiraceae bacterium | reverse complement strand
GGGCCATCCCCTACTCGCTTCGCTCGTAGCGGTCGCTATGTTTCGCAGCTCACTGTACGTTCGGCCACAGTGCGCTGCTCGCGCAGCTTCTGAGTCTGCCGCAAGCGGCACTGCTACACAGCGCTTGTCCACCTTCACTTTGTAATAATATCACCCCTTCAGGGATTTACTTTTTATACAATTTAAAGCTAGAATAATTTCAGCCCATCAAGCAGAAATGGCTGAGGGATAGTAGGTGTTGTTTGAACTCCGAGTGACTGAAAGGAACTCGGAGAGAGTGCCGGATAGCCCGTCCCGCATTAAAAAAACTCCTAGAAGAAAGTTCTAGGAGTTTTTTTAATGCGGGCAGCCCCTCACAATTATTTGCTACTTATTATCCTTGATAAAATTTCATCCGATATTCCGGATTGATTTGTCCTTTGCGGATTTTATCAAGTTTGCGTTGCACTAAACGTTTTTTAATTGGTCCGAGGTATTCGGTAAACAAATTGCCTTCGATATGATCGTACTCGTGCTGAATAACTCGCGCATCGACGCCTTCAAAAATAGCTTCGTGTGTTTCAAAGTTTTCATCTTGCCATTTTATCTTGACTTGCTCTGCACGAAAAACCTCGCCACGAATTTCGGGAATACTCAAGCAGCCTTCTTCAAAGCCCCAATCGTCACCGCCTTCGTCGAGTATTTCGGCATTTATCATGACATGTTTAATGCCATTATTTTCGCGTTCTTCTTCGGGATGGAGCATCGTACTATCTACTAGAAATAGCCGAATGCCAAGGCCAATTTGTGGAGCTGCGAGTCCGACTCCGCTTGCATTGTACATCGTCTCCCACATATCATCGATGAGTTTTTGAAGCTCAGGATAATCTGCTGTAATTGGCTCTGCTTTGCGCTTGAGAACTGGATTGCCGTATGCGTAAATTGGAAGAATCATCTATTAAAATTGAGGCGGTAAAGATTGTATAAATTCGCTTAATATCAAAAGAGCGGCGTGCTGGTCAACGAGCCCCTTGTCACGACGTTGAGATTTAGAATATCCTGTGTCCAAAATAATCTGTTTCGCCATTATTGAGGTTAAGCGCTCATCATGTCGAATAATTTCTGCTTCTGGGAAATTTTTGTTTAGTTTTTTGATAAACTCTTGAATTTTGGATTCAATATCTGCTGCTGCTCCATCATTTTTTTTGGGCTGACCAATTAAAAATGTTTTAATCTCATTAGCGTATTCATATTCGATTATTGAAGCAAGCAAATTCTTCGTTTCGACTGTCGCGAGTGGATTCGCGGATAATCGTAAATTATCTGAAACTGCAAGTCCAGTTCGTTTGCCGCCAAAATCTATTGCCAGTATTCTATTGTTCATCATTTATTTTTCTTCGTAAATATCAATTTGTAATTCGTCTACAAAAATAGGTTGATCAGTTGCGTTCCAGAAAAAGACAATGAGCTTGTGATCGTCTTGCACTCGATAATCAACTGGGCTGTAGAAGTAAACATCCTTCCAGTAATTATTTTGACCACCCCAAAAGTGTGTTACGTTTTCTTCGAGTTTTGTATCAACGCGAATTGTGTTTTCGCCGTAGGTTTTTGCTCCATTATGCCAGCAGACTCCAAAGTAGGTCGTCTGAAATAAATCGTGACTAACTTGCTGCTTCATTGCCCTTGCTCGAACGTAAATGTATTGACCTTTTTGAATATTCTGCTCGCCTACCGAAAAGACTTGAGCCAATTCTTTTTGAGTAGATTTTGGTGGCACAATGACACCTTGGATATTATTCACAGTATCAACATACAAAATAGAAGAATCTACTTGATTAAAATCATTTAATACAAGAGATTTAACGAGCTTTAATTTATCAGGACTTGGTTGATTTCGATTTGTATCATAGGTCGCAAAGTCGAGATAATCAGCTTCCGTTTTTCCAAGCATTCGCCAATAATGCGCATAATTAGAATATGCTGGATAAATTATGCCTTTATGCTCTTGATAAATCAACATTGACATATGCGCAATTGATCCAAGAAGAAAAATCAATGCTAGAATTTTCGTTAGTACATTTTTCTTCAGTAACCAATGAAATACATAGGCCATTGCTATCGCAAGCAACGGAAATAATTGCGACATCGGCCGTGCGCCCATCGCTCCAAAATAATTGGTCGCCCACCAGCAATACGTAATGTATGTATGAAGAATGCATACAATCACAATTCCTAATGCTAACGGATTCTTTTGTTTGAACAAACAATAGAACCCGAAAATAGAAAGTATAATTATTGGTGAATATGGGAATAAACCATTTGCTGCTCCAAATAAACCATCTATAATTTGTGGATCGAGAAAATCGAATCCTTCGCCATGATAACTATAATACAACCAACTACCAGAAGTATACTTCCAATACAATAATTGTGGCACACACATAATAAAGCCGCCAAGGACAGCTGCTACGAGTTTAGGCCAGTTATTTAAGTGAAAAAACAGATGTTCTTTTATTGAACTCAGTTTAAATGACTGGAATCCAACAAGCAAAGGGATCAAGACAACTATTATCTCAACTGGACGAATAATACTGATCGCTCCTACTAAGCAGCCAATGAAAAAGCCTTTCAATAAAGAAGGTGCTTCTCTATAATTTAATGATAAAAGAACAAGGGCGGGATACAGTGCGAACAAGATATTGTGCGACATAATCGGCCGCTGTAAGCCTAAATAAAAAATAAGTGATCCTAAACCAATACTTAGTACAGTAAAATGCGAAGCAGTACTGGAGACATATCGGCGTAAAATGCGATACATCAAAATCAGCCCTAGAAAAACATAAACGAATCCAGAAATACTCGCACAGATAATATAGACAGGACTATGACCATCAGCCGGCAATCCTCCTATTAATGCAAGTGCATGTGCTATTAAAAAGGCTGGCAATAAAAAGAGTGCAACTCCGTATGTATATTTATTGACAAATGTACCAGGCGTGACTTCGTAAGCAATTGTAGTTCCGATAGAATTATCAGAACGTCCCCAGCCTGGATGATACTCTCGCCTATTTTCAATTGTACGATGTAAGCTGTCTAAATCGCCATGAATAAATGTAGCTGGCAAATAGCAATAATATCCCCAGCTATCTCCACCGCCGATTATTTCTGCTTTCCAGCGATCTACGGACAAAAAAAGTACGGTAAAAACAATTGCAATAATTGAAAATACAAGTATCGTTTTCAGCCGATTCATACAAAGAGAATGTCTACGATGACAAGTATTCCGAACACAAGGCTTCCAACTCCATTAGTCGTAAAAAATGCTAAGCCAATACGAGACAGGTCATTAGGCTTTACAAGTGTATGCTGATAAATAAGTAATGAAATAAAGAATCCTACTGCAATCCAATGTAGCCATGCTAAACCACTTAAGATACCTGCCGCAATTAAACAAGCTGCACAAACAAAATGCAAGGCATTCGAAATACGAAGTGCTCCTACTCGACCAAATGTTTCGGGAATACTATGCAAGCCTTTGCTTTTATCAAATTCGTCATCTTGGAGCGCATACATAATATCAAAGCCGCTGACCCAAAACAAAACCGTAAATCCGTAAAGGATGATTGTCGAACTAAAGACACCTGTTTGCGCGACATAAGCTCCTATTGGAGCAAGCCCTAATCCAACTCCTAACACAAGGTGACAAAGTGCTGTAAACCGTTTTGTATAACTATATCCTAGGACTACAAGTAGAGCTACAGGCGACAGATAAAAGCAAAGCGAATTAATGAACCAAGTCGCGATAATAAAACCGAGACAATTTAGAATTACAAATACAAGAGCATGGTTTGCTTGTATTTTACCAGCGGGGATTTCTCGTATTGCAGTGCGCGGATTATCGCCATCTATATCACGATCTGCCCATCGATTAAATGCCATCGCTGCCGATCGCGCTGTTACCATACAGACGAGTACTAGTGCAAAAACAATCCAATTGATTTCTCCGCCAGTATCACGAATACCAAGAAACAAACCAACCATCGCAAAAGGCAGAGCAAAAATGGTATGCGAAAATTTGACTAATGACAAATAACGACCTAGCATAGTTGTAAAACAAAACGCCCACGATACAGTTGTTGTATCGCGGGCGAAAGTACGGCAGATGCCGAAGTATTTATGTAAGCAGCTTATTTGCCTGTATTCAATTGAATGTTTGGCTGACCAGCAGGTTGCGCCGCTGGAGTAGCTGGAGCATTTGGATCAGGCGTAACTTCACCAGTCAAGTTAATAACAGTGCTCGCTGGCTCTGTATTGGCTGTAATTGTAACAGACTGATTACGCTTACCTTTCTTGCCTTTCGAGTCAAATTGTACTTCGATTTCTCCAGTTTTACCAGGTGCAATTGGCTCTTTTGGCCAGTTTGGTACAGTACAACCACAGCTACCACGTGCATTTGAGATAACTAGGTCTTCTTTACCAGTATTTGTGAATTTGAAAACGTGCTTTACTTTCTCTCCTTCGTCGATCGTACCAAAGTCATATGATTTCTCAGCAAACGTCATATTTGTTGTAGGACCAGTAGGTACAGCAGGTTGATTTTGCTGAGCTGCAGGAGTCGCAGCAGGTGTAGAAGCAGGATTAGCAGCTAGGCTATTTGTGCTTGCAATGTTATTGCGTGCTTGATCGCGTGCAGATGACGATGAGCTGTTATTACTGCTCGCACCACCGAAAGCGCCCATTGCGAGTTGGATCAGAAGAAGGAGGATAATAACTCCAAGCATTCCAATTTGAATTTGATTCGCTCGTTCCATGAGAATCAGGTATTTAGATGTTGAGTAAAAAAATTACGTATGCCCAAAGTTAGTGATGTTTTGCTGAGATCAACAAACTCTAACATGTCTTAACATAGTCACGAAATTCATCTGATGTTAAAACATTTAAGCAATTTGTCGAAAGAAGACCGCCTTTCCGAGCTGCTGTAATGCCAAAATCAATATCATCAATCCCTGAAACACTATGCGCGTCAGGATTAATCGCGATTTTGACACCTTGAGATTGAGCGTACTCGATCCATGTCCAATCCATGTCAAGGCGATGTGGATTGGCATTGAGTTCGATTGCGACTTGATGCTCCTTGCAAGTGTCAATGATTGTTTTATGGTCGACTTCATATCCTTTTCGAGACAATAGCAGCCTCCCAGTCATGTGCCCTAGTATCGTTGTAGCAGGTTGTTCAATGGCCGTCAGCAATCGTTTCATGGCAAGTTCTCCGTTCATTTTGAGATTGGAGTGCACAGATGCAATGACAAAATCAAAGCCTTCTAAAAACTCAAGAGAATAATCAAGACGACCATCACTTAAAATATCAGCCTCGATACCCTTGAAAATTGTAAAGCCTTCGAGTTCATCATTAAGATGATCAATCTCTTCCCATTGCGCTTTTACTCGATCTGGCTTGAGTCCTCCTGCATAAGCAGCCGCTTGTGAGTGATCTGTAATCCCAAAGTATTCAAATCCTTTTTCACGAGCTGCTAAAGCCATTTCCTTCAATGAATGTACTCCATCGCTATATGTCGAATGATTGTGTAGCAATCCTTTTATCTCAGATCGTTTGATCAAATGGTCATCTTCCTTGACCAGCTGATGAGCATTTGGAGCATCTCTTACGACTGGATCTCCAAGTCGGATGTCCAGTTTTTCTAGAACATCGACTTCTTGAGCAGCCGTTTGAACATTAAATTCTGCAACAAACTTATCAGGACCAGTTGTTTCAAAAAGTCGAGAACCAAATTCGGACTGAGTCGCTAGGTGCAAGACAATATCAAAACCTGATTCGTTTTGACCTGTACATCGCATTTCCTCTTGAGTAAAATTCTGCATCAAGGCAAGACCTTGTGATTCATCGAAGGTCTCAGCAATGCAAATAAACTCAAGAGAACGAATAATTTGACATTGACGACGGAGATCACCAGTTCTTTCAAGGAGACATGTCGGTTGATATTCAGCCCAAATGTTCTCAAATGCTTCTGCCGCTTCTACAGCAGCAGGATAGAGAAGCTGACCTTTGCTTTTCATCCGAAACTGAACTGCTGCGACAAGATCAGCTTGAGATTTGTCGCTAAATCCTTTGAGTGCTTTCACTCGATTTTCAGTTGCTGCATGAAGTAATTCTCCTAGAGATTCGACTTCAAGCTCTTTCCAAAGCAGCTTAATCTTCTTTGGACCAAAACCTTTGAGCTTGAGCATATCTCTGACACCTTCTGGTGTTTGCGATCGATACCGCTCGAGTGTAGACATCTCACCATTTTCGTTGAGCTCGATGACTTTATTTGCGATCGCATCCCCGACGCCTTGTAGACCTTGTAGCTCTGGAAATGACATCTCAGAAAGCGGTTCAGCTAATTGTCGAAACTTCCGATAAACTGAGCGATATGAGCGAATCTTAAATGGATTCTCTCCTTGCAACTCCATCAAGTCAGCAAGTTCATTAAACAAGCTAGCGATTTGTTTATTAGTCATATTCAATCAAATAAAAAACAGCCGCTTGGTTTGACCAAACGGCTGTTCGAGAATTTCTATAGTTGGAAATACAATTATTCAGCAGCAAGCGTGCGTGCTTGACCAGCCCAATCATCGCGCTTCGCACGACCTGGGAATGTCTGCGTAATAGAATCCATGATTTCGTACTCTTTGTCAGTCATTTTGGCGACTTGCTCAAATTTGTAAATACCCATGTCATTGAGTACACCTTCGAGCTTTGGTCCGACGCCGCTGATGCGTTTCAAGTCGTCTTTATCATCTGCTGATGCGGTACCTATAGTAGCAAAAAGCTCAGTTTTTGCTGCTTCAGCTTGCTCTGCAGATAATGGAGCTGGCTTGTCTGCTTTCTTGGCTGGCTTTGGAGCTTCAGCAGCGATCTCTGGTTTAGGAGCTTGAGCAGCTTTCTTGGCTTTTTTAGGAGCAGCAGCTTTGCCTTCTCCACTCATCAATTTTTGACGAGCTTCTTCGAGTGCCAATGTCTCAGCAGTCTCGATATAGACATATTTGCGATTGTTACGCTTCTTGGTAAACCGAACGATTCCGTCCACAAGCGCGTGAAGCGTATGATCTTTACCCATTCCGACATTGAGTCCTGGGTGAAATTTTGTACCACGTTGGCGTACGATGATATTGCCAGCTAAAGCAAGCTGCCCACCATACAATTTGACGCCGAGTCGTTTACTATTACTGTCGCGTCCATTATCCGTACTACCTACACCTTTCTTATGTGCCATAATTCTGAAATTGTGGTGACAAAGCTACGCTTTGTCTGACTTAACGATTTATCCGATGCTTTCGATGCGAATTTTAGAGAATTGCTGTCTGTGACCGTTTTTGACACGGTAGCCTTT
>JAHDHF010000293.1 GCA_020631455.1 Saprospiraceae bacterium | reverse complement strand
CGCACAAGGAAGGTCACAGATGTGCTACCATCAATGATGCGGTGATCGTAACTCATGGCGAGGTACATCATTGGGCGGATTTCGACTTGTCCATTGACGGCGACTGGGCGCTGCTGGATCGAGTGCATTCCGAGTATCGCTGACTGCGGCTCATTGAGTATCGGTGTACTCATCAAAGATCCAAAGACGCCACCATTGGTAATCGTAAATGTGCCACCTTTCATCTCATCGAGTGAAAGTTTGCCATCGCGTGCTTTACCTGCGAGCTCTTTGATCTTGTATTCGATCTCGGCAAAATTGAGTGACTCGACATTGTGTACTGGCGGTACGACAAGTCCTGTCGGTGTCGAGATCGCAATGCTGATGTCGGTGTAGTCGTGATAGATGACTTCGTTGCCGTCGATGAAGGCATTGACATCTGGCTTCTCAAGGAGCGCGATCGAGCAGGCTTTGGCAAAGAGAGACATGAAGCCGAGCTTGATGCCATATTTCTCGACAAATTTTTCTTGATAGGTTTTACGCAGCTTGATGATGTTGGTCATGTCAACTTCATTGAATGTCGTCAACATAGCTGTGTTATTCTTGGCGCTGACCAAGCGAGATGCAATCGTACGGCGCATACGACTCATCTTCTTGCGAGTCGAGTTACGGCTGAATGCTTGAGTAGGTTTTGGAGCTGCTGCTTGTTGCGCAGGCGCTTCAGTTTTTATTGAAGCAGAATTTTGTGCGGCTTGTGCATCTGCTTTTGTGATGCGGCCACCTTTGCCAGTACCATTGACTTGTGTTGGGTCGATTCCTTTTTCTCTCAAAATTTTTGCAGCAGCAGGAGATGGATGTCCAGCAACATGACTTGGCGCTTCGACGGATTTAGCTTCTGCTTGTGGTGCTGGAGCTTCTGCTTGCGGTGCTGGAGCAGTTTCTTTTGGGGCTGCTGGTGCTGCACTTGCAGCTACAGATGTATCGATCTTCGCTACGATTGCTCCGATCTCTAGATCATCGCCTTCGGCTGCGACGTAGATGAGTTTTCCTGCGACTTCTGCCGGAAATTCAAGTGTTGCTTTGTCAGATTCAAACTCACAAATCGCTTCGTCAAGTTCGACATAATCGCCGTCTTCTTTGAGCCATGCAGATAGCGTGACTTCAGTGATTGATTCGCCGATGACTGGTACTTTTAATTCTACTACGCTCATGCTCAAGAGGATTCCAA
>JAHDHF010000008.1:15532-39671 GCA_020631455.1 Saprospiraceae bacterium | reverse complement strand
TTTTCTATTAAAAAATCAAGGAGAAAAATCCACTCGCTGCGCTCGTGCTGCCTACTATCCCTCAGCCGAAGCAGCCAAAAAAATCAGCTACCTTTGTCTGTACATCTGAGCACAAAAGATCTATGTCTCTCAAGCGACTCATCAATACAATTGCCAATCTAGAAGAAGTCAAAGCACAGCCGCCAGTCTTGATAGACATTGGAGCATCCAAAGAGATTCATCCATACTGGAAGGCGATCGCACATTTTTCGATTTGTCTAGCTTTTGATGCAGATGATCGCGACTTTGAGCTGACTGAAGACGAAAACTCTGCCTACAAAAAACTCATCAAAGTCAATAAAATAGTCGTCGCAGCTCTCGAAGATGGACAAACACGAGCGCCATTTTATTTGACGCAAAGTCCATATTGCTCAAGTCTGCTTGAGCCTGATGAGCAGCCGATGTCTGCCCTTCATTTTTCTGATTTATTTAAACTCGTTGAGAAAACAGAATTTGAAGTTGTCGCTTTTTCAGACGTGCTCGAAAAAGTTGGTTTAACTTATGTCGATTGGTTTAAGACAGACTCGCAGGGCACAGATGTCCGCTTATTTCAGTCGCTGCCAGATGCGATACAAGACAATATGCTCTGCATCGAGTTTGAGCCAGGATTTATTCATGCTTACAAAGGCGAAGATCTCATCCCTGAATGCTTGACGATGATGGAAACGAAGCCGCAATATTTTCTCAATGAATTTGTAGTCAAAGGGCCGTTGCGTATCCCGAGCAAAGACTTTAAATCAATATTCAAAGGTGATTTTGGGCAGCGACTCGCCACTCATGTCGGAAAGCAAATCCCTGGTTGGGCTGAGATGTCGTACCTCAATAGTTTGGAGACCAAAAAGCCTACGCTTCGTGATAGTGCGCTTGCATGGTTGTTTGCGACGATACGTAAGCAGCATGATATCGCTTTTGTGTATGCTGATCGTGCGTTGATGCACGGATATGATGCAGCTTTGTTTAGCGAATTGAAATCTCACTCAAGTAAAAAGCTCAAGAGCAGTGTTTGGAGTTTAAGCAGCTTTTTGTTCGTCGTTCACAATAAGATTCAACGGATTTTGGATTAAGAATTCGAGAGAATCCTTTTATTGGCTGAGGGATAGTAGGCAGTGCGTAGCAGACACAAGCGCATAGCGCGATGTGGCCGAGCGAACAGCGAGCTGCCGAATAGCCCGACCTCGCGTAGCGAGGGCAGCCCCTAATACTCTTTTTACACTTCTGCAGACTTGACGATGCAGTCTTCTGGTAGCAATGATTGGAGCTTGACATCGACAAGTTGATTGACTGAAAGCCGCTCGTCGGAGATGTTGATTTTGATATAATTGTCAGTGTAACCGCTGAGTGTGTTGGGCTGCTTGTCGCGCTCTAAGAGTGCTGTACGCGCGGAGCCGAGATGTGATTGGGCGTGTGCACGTCGCTTCATATCGCTGAGGCCGCGCAACATGGCATTGCGGCGATTGCGCTCTTGCATCGGGACGACATCTTCCATCTCGGCTGCTAGTGTGTTGCTCCGCTCGGAGTATGTGAATACGTGCAAATACGTAATGTCAAGCTCTGATATAAAGCGATAACTCTCTAGAAAATCGGCTTCGCTTTCGCCTGGGAAACCGACGATCACATCGACGCCAATGGCTGCATGCGGCATGACTTGTCGGATTCGCTTGACTCGACTCGCATACAGATCGCGCTTGTAGCGGCGGCGCATTTGAGCGAGTTGTTTGTCATTGCCGCTCTGGAGCGGCACATGAAAGTGAGGCACGACCCGCTTGGATTGGGCGACGAAATCAATGATCTCATCAGTCAATAAATTGGGCTCGATACTGCTGATCCGCAGACGCGCGATTCGCTCGTCGAGCTGCTCGTCCATTGCTTGCAGGAGATCGATAAAGAGCGCTTCTTTCTTGGGTTTGTTTCCTTCGATCACGTCAGTTCCATTGCCGAAGTCTCCGAGATTCACTCCAGTAAGCACAATCTCGCGAGTGCCTTGAGCCGCGAGCTCGTTTGCTCGTGCGATTGCGCTCTCGATTGTATCGCTTCGACTTTTGCCACGCGCCAGCGGAATTGTACAAAACGAACAGTTGTAGTTGCAGCCATCTTGTACTTTCATGAAACTGCGTGTCCGATCACCGATGCTCTGCGAGGGGATGAAGCGATTGGCTTCGAGGACATCACCTGCTTGGATCATGCCCGCACCGGGCGACTTACTCAGCGTGTCGATGTAGTCAAGGAGCTGAAATTTTTGAGCAGCTCCGAGTACAAGATCTACGCCTTCGATCTCGGCGATGTCTTCGGGTTTGAGCTGCGCGTAGCAGCCTGTCACGACGATGATTGCGTCAGGGTTTCGCTTTTTGGCGCGGCGCACTTCTTTGCGGCATTTGACATCGGCAAAGTCCGTCACGCTGCATGTGTTCAGCACGTAGACATCAGCAGATTCTGTCCATTTAGCAGCACCAAATCCAGCGTCTTCCATCTGCTGTCGCAGCGTAGAAGTCTCCGAAAAGTTGAGCTTGCAGCCAAGTGTGTGAAATGCAACTGTACGTGGTGTAGACATATCTGTTTGCAAAAGTACATCGCCAAAATCCAATCATACTGATAATGGGCTGCCGCTTCGCCTTCGTGATACTCAGGCTTGCGTCGGGCTGTCCGTAGTACGCCAAGCTAGCCACTGCTTCGCAGTGTCCGCTCACAAGTTCGCGCTACTACCATCCCTCAGCCAAAACGACCTTCAACAACATCCGTCTAGTAGAATTTACATTTGTTGTATCTTGGAGTCATTCAATCCTTTTTTATGAAACGATCAATACTCTTATTCTTTTGTTTGGCTTTTGGCGCAATGAGCTTGTCTTCTCAAACATCAATTGAGGTTTATAATATCTTACAAGCAAAATGTGCTTCTTGTCACTCCTCTGCTTCTCCTCAAGGTGGCCTTGATTTAAGTGGTTCGCCAGCAGATGTCTACGCAGCATTGTATGATGTAACACCTACGAACACACACGCCCAAGCCGAAGGTAAAAAACTGATCTATCCTGGGAGAACAGACTTAAGTTTCTTGTTCGAAAAAATCAACGATGGACTTGAGCCTACGGTTAGCCTTCATACTAACTCACTCGATCAGATGCCGCCAGCTGGCTCACCAGACCTGACAGACAAAGAGCGCGAGCTCATCCGCCAATGGATTGTCTACGGTGCGCCTACGTCTGGTACAGTCGTCGATCAACAGTTGATTTCAGATTATTATGATATGTATGGTCGAGTGTCGACTGCATTTCCGAGTGGACCGCCTGCCGCTCCAGATCCGAGTGAAGGTTTTCAGATAAAGATGGGGCCGTATTTAATCGAGCCAGGAGGAGAAGTCGAATACTGGCAAAAGTATGAGCTCGACCTTCCTGCAAATACTGAAGTGACGCGACTTGATAATTTTATCAGTACATATTCGCACCACTTTATTTTGTATCGATATGAATCAAATGCGACTGCAGCGAGTATGCCACATGGCTTGCGTACGAGCCAAAATCACAATAACATCACTCTTGTAGAAGCAATCCAAGAAGCGCAAGATTTAAGGCTGCCTGAAGGAACTGCGTTTAAATGGAATAGTGATGCTGTACTTGACTTAAATACGCATTATATAAACTATGATGCAGTCAATCCATATATGGCGGAGGTTTATTTCAATGTGTACACACAGCCAGATGGCACAGCTGCTCAAGAAATGCAGACAGATCTCCTTGCTAACCCTGCAATCTATATCCCAAACAATGGTAATGAATATACATTTACGGATCAAGAAACTGCCAGTGGAGATATTTATCTTTGGGGATTGATGGGGCATACACACCAATGGGGCACGGATTTTAAAGTCTATGAAAACAATTCTCCTGGAAATCCCGGCACCTTGATTTACGATGCTTCATGCCAGCTCGGTGTGCCAGGTTGTGCAAGTCCGTATTATGATTATCAGCATATACCGATGCGCTACTGGGATGACTTTCTAGAGATCGATATGACCAAAGGCTTTACATATGAGGCTTCTTATGTCAATAATGGCCCAAATGCGACGTTCTTTGGCTTTACAAGTGATGATGAAATGATGGTCTTGGTCGCTATGTATCTCCTTGATACGACGGGTGTGACCACAGCTGCCAACCCAGCTCCAGAATATGGAGCAGTGGGCTTGTTCCCTAATCCAGCTGATGATGTTCTGTATCTTGATCTGCCTTTTGGTATACAAGAATTTGATGTGAGTATTTACTCAATGACTGGTCAACTTATGCAGCGAGAACAAATGGTCTCAACTATTCAAAACGGTCTCGATATTTCGCAGTTGCCAACGGGTATTTATGTGATTGATGTCGTAACAGACGATGGCAGGCGATTGACGAATAAAATCATGGTTGAATAAATCCTACATTTATCTAGTTTTTAAAAGCGCATTTTCAAATGAAAATGCGCTTTTTTTATGAATATGGTTCAGAAATACTTGAAAATATCAAATGAAAAAGATTCTGCTGCTATGTCACAATCAAGATGTTAATTTTTATTTTTAACTATAACTTTTGTAAAAAAGTCTCGTAATAAAGTAACAAGGTGAAATTTACATGCACATATCGATTTAACCTTTTAGGGTCTCTAAAGTTTGCTTTCTGCATTGTTGCGCTTTTCTGCTTTGTAATGGCTACTCCTCACATCAAAACAGCAAGCCATTTTGCAAAGCCGATCACGCTTGATGAAAACGTCCTTTCAAAAGTTACAAAAGCGAAGTACAAACGGGATGCGACTCGATTGTATCTGCGAGATATGCTCAAGAAAAAAAGACGACTTGAGAAGGAAGATGTTGTGATTGATTCAAAGCAATTGGAACCAATTTTTGATGCTCTTATATCTGTACATCAAAGTAGTATACCTGAAGCAATGAATGTAACTCAACAGCATAAGATTCATACGTTTCCACGCCCACAGGTCAATCAATTGATTGTTTTGTATTCTCGAAATGCTGCTTGGGCGAAACCACTTAAAATGGGTGAAAAACGAACAATGCACGAGGGTTTGAATAAAATAATGGATGCTTACGAGTTGAGAATTATGAAATCAACTGGCTGGAATGATCAGCAAGATGCACTTGTGATTCGAAGCAAAGAGCCAGTCAATATGTTTGCTTTGGCAAGTCGGATCTCAGCTTTGGATGGTATTCATCTTGTAGATTTGGCTGTACCATCTGGTGATGGAAATGACATAAGTATAACTAAAATCGGTAAAGGAAAATGGGAAGTCAATTACTTTATCAAATTTGGTTCTTGTATTGATGAGTGTTCAAAGCAACATATTTGGACGTTTCACGTAAACGATAAAGGAATGGTTGAATTTATCTCTGAAGGAGGAGACCCTCTACCTCAGTGGATGAAAAAGAAATAGAGAATTTAAGATGATCAGATGAAAGTGATTTAAATTCTCGATGACAAACGAAACCGGGGAACGCCCCAAGAACGTTTTTACTCAGTAATCCCGTTCTAATGTTTTGTTTTGTGTGTGCGACTCCCGTCTCTTGAGGCGGGAGTCATTTTTTTGATTGTGTTGCTCGGACAAGCGATGGGAAGGGGCGCAGAGTGAAACGATGCGCTCACGAGCGTATGCGAAGTGATGAGCGAGCAGCGAAACCCTGGATCAGCGCGGTGCGCGAATTTGTGAGCGCATGGCCCATAATTCTATTTTAATTCTGCCGCTAAAATGATAACTATTTCGCCTTTTGGCGGATGTGACTCATAGTATTCTATGAGATTTGCGAGTGAGTCTTGTTTGACTTCTTCGTGGAGCTTGGAGAGCTCACGACAAACACATGCTCTGCGCTCACTACCGCAATGCTCTTGCAGCTGGAGGAGGCATTTGACGAGGCGATGCGGAGACTCGTAGAGGATGACTGTTTTGTCGAGCTGAGCAATTGCTTTGAGGCGTGTTTGGCGCCCTTTTTTTTGTGGCAAGAAGCCTTCAAAATAAAATGAATCACTCGGTAAGCCACTCGCTGTCAATGCAGGCACAAAAGCAGTCGCACCAGGCAAGGCGACGACTTGCACTCCTGCTGCATGGCAGGCCCGAACCATCAAGAATCCTGGGTCAGAAATACCCGGACTGCCTGCATCTGTAATCAAGGCAAAGCGAGCTCCCTGTGTCAGCTCTTTGATGAGATCATCGGTGACACGATGTTCATTGTGCGCATGATAAGCACGCATCGGCGTTTCGATATCATAATGTTTGAGCAGCTTGCCGCTTGTGCGCGTATCTTCTGCTAGGATGAGATCGACCGATTGGAGTGTCTCGACTGCTCGAAACGTCATATCGCCAAGATTGCCGATCGGTGTCGGCACGAGGTATAGCATTATGCTTGCTTGAGCGAGTACGTAAAGCCTTCCATGACGGGATTGGCTAGGAGTTTTTTACATGCTCTTTCGACCATTTCTCGTGCAGCATCTTCAGAAGCTGCTTCGAGTCGCATCGTGATATGCTTGCCGATACGTACATCTTCGACGCCCTGCACATCTATGCTTGAAAGATTATTGGCGACTGCTTTTCCTTGCGGATCAAGAAGTTCTTTGTGAGGCATCACGTTGATTTCGGCGAGATAAGTCATGATGGTTGGGGTGTAGATTTATGAGGTTGGGTCACGAGCGCCCAAATGAAAGAAAGAAGTATATAAATCAAAATTATCACTGGGCAGGCAACAAATCCAAACCAAAGTAACATCACAATTGTACTAATAGCAAAGCCATAACGGATGACTTTAGTCAAGAGATCAGGCGCTTTGCCTTTGTAGCTGAACATTGGTACTTTGGAGACGAGCAAAAACGATAATATCGCCGTAGCGGCGTACAAAAACCAAGGCGTCAAAATCAACTCGCTTGTGCCAAATGTATCATGCTGCGCCCACCAATAAATGCCCATCACCATAGCAGCACAGGACGGCGTAGCAAGCCCAACAAAATACTTGACATCAGCAGCAACGACATTAAATTTTGCTAATCGTAAAGCCGAAGCTGCAATCAATAAAAGACCAAGTGCCGATGGCCAATGGATGCCATCAAACGAGACATCATAGGCATCTACAAGCATCACGAAGAGCATAAATCCTGGCAAAACGCCAAACGTAATCATGTCAGCAAGTGAGTCAAGTTCCTTCCCGATCTCCGAAGAAGCACCAACAAGCCGAGCCGATAAGCCATCAAATCCATCACAAAGCATCCCAATGAGCATAGACATAGCCACAAGCCAAGCATCGCCATCTGTGAGCAAAAAATAGACACCAATAGAACCAGCCAGCACATTGCCGAGCGTGAGCATATTTGGTATCAAGTGAAGTGGATTTTTCATGGGATCAAACACGAAGATACTTGATGTCGAGAGCATTTAAATGATGAATTCTTTGATGGGCCATCCGCCACTCGCATGCTCGTGTCGGTCGCTATGCTCTGTGGCTCGCTGCTCGCTCGGCCGCTCCTACGTCGCGTCTGGCTTCATTTCATTTCGCCACCACTTCGCAGCGCTTGTCCGCCATTTGTCTAGGAGCCGACAAATACGCAGACAAATTCATTCTATTGCAATATAAACTAGTTTTCTGCGTTGCAATGCTAAATCCCACCTACTATGAAACACATTCTACTTTTAACTCTCGCCGTAAGTCCATTATTTCTTCTTGCGCAACAAGCTTCTTCTTATCGTACACTCGACACTGAGGCAGCAATTCTAACACCTAAAAAATCATTGTTGATTCAGTCGGGTGGCTCTATTCATACGCGATATCAAAATTCAAGTTTTGGTTATTCAAATAGAAAGTATTTTTCAATTCAAGACATCCAATTACGGTACGGAATTACAGATTGGCTTGAAGTCTCTGCTCAAACAGGAGTCGGCATTAGCACCTACGAATCAGGTGACTTTTCTCATGGAGAATACTATTATTACGAATACACGAGTCCAGTACAAATGAATGAGCTGGAGCTTCAAATAAAAGGACAACTCCTTAATAGTAAGAAAATTAATCTTTCAGTATTCGCTGGCGCTAATTTTCCAACTCGATTTGATGTTCCAAGTTATCAATTGAAATATACTGATTATACTTTTGGGGCGGCATTCTCATACCAAGCAAACAAGAGCATCCGTGTAGGATGCAATATCGGTCACACATATTTTGGTCCTGGATTCAATCGATTTGATGGCATCATGAAGTTGTCTACGTTTTCAATATTTGATGTAAATGATAAATTTACGATTGCAGCTGAGCTCAATGCATCCTATGAGCCAATATGGGAGATTGCAGATTTTAATGGAAATTTCACTTATAGAAATGCATTTATTTATAAAATTACAAACAAAATAGCCGTAGACGCTGGCTTAGGGATAGGACTTATCGATGATCGCTTTATGTCCTATCAACTTGGCTTTAGCTGGCTGCTTGGTGGCAAACCAGTGATTGATAAACTTGAGTAGATATTTATCTCAATAACTTTTTACGCAATACGTCAGCAGAGAAGAAAAAATTGATTTGCTTTGCGGCTGCAAATTTCAAATCACATGAATATGAAGCAATTATTGACTTTGGCTTTTTTACTAGGATTATCTAGTACAATTCTGAATGCTCAAATCATTACTGATCGTCCTGATGCTACAGAATCATCAGCTACTGTACCGCAGCTCGCATTTCAGATCGAAACTGGGATGGGGGTAACTGTCAATGAAGCTGTTGTTGCTCCTACGCTCAACACAACGCTGCTTCGATTTGGATTAATTGATCAACTTGAGCTGCGCGTCATAGCTGGTGTAGATCGTTACAGATTTAGAGATTTTGATTTTTCAGAAACTGGATTTGGAGATATGCAAGTCGGGCTCAAAGGTGAGATATTTCAAGGCGAGCGTTTCAAAATTGCGGCTTTGTCTCATGTGATTTTACCGACTGGTGCGGATTTTAATACGCTTGATGCCATTGGTACTACGAGTCGCTTATGCTTAGCTTTCTCTTTCTCTGATCGTGTAAGCGCAGGAGTCAATCTCGGGCATGATTACTTAGGCAAAGGTTTTTTTGATGATCCAATACATGGATTTGCATATACTGCTTCAGTAGCGTTTAGTCTAACTGATAAGTGGGGCTACTATACCGAAATCTATGGAAATCGATTCAATGATGGTGGCGATTGGTCAGCCATCTACGATCATGGAGTAACATATCTTGTCAATGACAACTTGCAACTCGATGCCACAATGGGAATCGGTATTACAAAGCAGTATACATTTTATAATGTCGGTGTGAGCTGGTTGTTTGATACTAAAGCTCGAAAGGCTGCTCAGTAAAACGAGTCTTTACATTTTCCAGCGCTGATTAAATTCTTTGGCAAAGGCATGTAGCTCTTTGAAGTCGAGTTTGCCATCGACTTCTCTTAGATATTCGCAGATCATGAGTGCTTTTTTGACTCGTGTAGATTCTGACTTTGGTTTGGCGACCATGAATAAAAGTGATCGCTGCTTTCCTTCTGTCAATTTATGAAAGTGTGCATCTGCCTCGGGATCTTGGTAGAGCATCTCTTGCATCTCTGGCGGCATTGGCATGCCATACTTGCTTTCGTCTGCGCTTAGTGTAACGTGTACTGAATCTCCGAGTTGAAGCCCGAGTGATTTGCGGCGCTCTTTGCTGACGAGTATATATTTTTCGCCACCAGCTCGAGGCAGAATTGCACAATGCCATTCAGGATGATCGCCTACTTGGCAGATGACGCGTTTGGTTTTGATCTTTTGAAAATAATCGACGACGTGCTGCGGAACTGTAATATGATGCCCGTAGACTTTGTTGTCTTCAAAATTGCCGAGTGTGGAGTCAAACGAAATCATACTGCTAATGTACCACATCAACTGGCGTAGGGATGGGAGCAGCGCGAGCAAAGCGAGCGGACGCCGAGCGTAGCGATGGCGGCTAGGCTACCGTACTGCGTACAGCCCGACAGCAGCGGAATGACATGGAGCTGCTAGACGCCCCATAAATTTTGCTTCAAAAAAATGACTTAGGAATAATGAGATTCTATCTTCGCGCTATGGCAAATATGGATGATCAGTTTAAGCGAGTGGTTTCGCATTGTAAGGAGTATGGCTTTGTCTTTCAATCGAGTGAATTGTATGATGGCTTGAGTGCGGTCTATGATTATGGTCCGCTGGGAGTAGAGCTGAAAAATAATATCAAGCAATATTGGTGGGCAGCAATGGTGCAGGCTCATGAAGAAATCGTCGGAATTGATTCGGCAATTTTTATGCATCCGCGCATCTGGAAAGCAAGTGGACACGTCGATGCATTTAATGATCCCTTGATTGATAATAAAGACTCGAAGAAGCGCTATCGTGCTGATGTCTTGATCGAAGATTATGTCGGGAAGATCGACGCAAAAATCGAGAAGGAAGTCAAAAAAGCTGCTAAGCGTTTTGGAGATGCATTTGACAAGGAGCAATTCCTTGCTACGAATCCGCGTGTACTTGCGAATAAAGAGAAAATCGCTGCAATAGAAGGTCGCCTTGGTCAAGCAATGACAGACGGAAATCTAGCAGACATCAAAGCTCAAATTGAAGAACTCGGCATTGCTTGCCCAGTGTCTGGCAGCAAGAATTGGACTGATGTGCGTCAATTCAATTTAATGTTTAATACTCAGCTAGGGAATATCAGCGGCGAAGAAGCGAAGCTTTATCTCCGCCCCGAAACAGCTCAAGGAATCTTTGTCAATTATCTCAATGTCCAAAAAACATCGCGTAAAAAGTTGCCATTTGGTATTGCTCAGATAGGGAAGGCGTTTCGTAATGAGATTGTCGCTCGGCAATTTATTTTCAGAATGCGTGAATTTGAGCAGATGGAGATGCAATACTTCGTGCAGCCGGGCGAAGAAATGAAATGGTACGAATACTGGAAAGAGAAACGCCTCAAATGGCATCTCGCTCTTGGTATTTCTGAAGAGATGTATCGTTTTCATGATCATGATAATCTCGCGCATTATGCCAATGCTGCAGCTGATATCCAATTCAATTTCCCATTTGGCTTTAAAGAGCTTGAAGGCATTCACTCGCGTACCGACTTTGACCTCAGCAGCCATGAAGAATACAGTGGCCGCAATGTTAAGTACTTTGATCCTGAGCGAAACGAGTCGTATGTACCGTATGTCGTCGAAACTTCAGTCGGTCTCGATCGTATGTTTTTATCGATGATGTGTAGCGCGCTTCAGGTCGAAACTGTCAAAGACGCGAAGGGGAATGACACAGAGCGAACGGTGCTCAAGCTGCCTCATGCTCTTGCACCAATCAAAGTAGCTGTTTTGCCGCTCTTGAAAAATAAACCAGAGTTGACAGAACGCGCTCGAAAGATATTTGATGCATTAAAATTTGATCTTCAAGCTCAATACGATGAAAAAGATGCAATCGGTAAGCGTTACCGACGTCAAGATGCAGCAGGCACACCGTATTGCGTGACAATCGATTTTGAGACTCTAGAAGATAACTGTGTCACTATACGAGATCGAGACAATCTAAAGCAAGAGCGAGTACAAATTGCTGACATCAAGAATTATGTGTCAAAAACAACTAAAATGAGTTCACTCCTTTCCAAATTTTAATGTAACACTTAACTTTATAGTTAGTAATACATCTAATTGTGTGCATTACGTGCAACTTTTGCAGTACTTTGTCGTCTCATTTAAGATAGTCATAAGATTCCTGGGACTTTCAAGTACACTTAAGAATACTACTTATCTATGAAACATATTATACTCTCCCTCTCCCTTGTGTTGTTTTTTGCTGCAGGACTTCTTGCGCAAAATGGTGATTACAATTGGGGTATTGGTGTTCATCCAAGTACATTTAGTTTTTCGGCTCTTGAAGATGGTGGCAGCATTATCGAAGGTCAAGAATACGAGCATGGTGTGCAGTTCAATCTCATGCGCCATATCGTAGCTGGCTTTGATGCTGGTGCTGAGAGCAGTTGGGGCGTTGTGCGTTACCCAAATTTTGCAGCTGATTCATTATTCCGTCGCAATACATATTGGGATGCAGCTGTTGTAGGTCGCTATCGTCTTGATAATGGATATATTCTCAAAAAGAAATCATTTTTATCTCCATTTGTAAAAGCAGGATTTGGATTCAACAAGTCTAAACTCCAAGATGATATAGGACTCTTCGTACCAATGGGAGTCGGACTAGGTGTACACCTAGGGCGTCGTGCTACTGCTGTCGCACAAACGTCATTCAACCTCGGTTTAGGCAATCTTGATCGTAATTTCCTCCACCATTCAGTTGGTTTAGTTTACAACTTTGGCCCTTCTGGTCGTAGTAGTTCGAGTATGCGTAAAGGACCAGACTCTGATGGCGACAACATCCTCGATGAAGTCGATGTGTGTCCAGATATTCCTGGTGATGCAACTGCCAAAGGCTGCCCAGACCGAGATAAGGATGGTGTAGCAGATGTAGATGATCGTTGCCCAGACGAATTTGGTTATTCAAACTTGATGGGATGCAACGACCGTGACAATGATGGTATTGTAGATCCACAAGACAAATGCCCAACTGTATTTGGTGTTGCAGCTCGTGAAGGTTGTCCTGATGATGCAGTTGCAGTAGTCGAAATTATTGATACTGATGGTGATGGTATTATTGACAGCCGTGATGCATGCCCAACAGTAAAGGGTTCAGTTGTAGCCAAAGGTTGTCCTGATAGAGATGGTGACGGTATTCTTGACACAGAAGATGCATGCCCAACTCGCTATGGATACAGCCAGTACAATGGCTGCCCAATGAGCAAAGCTGATATGGATCGTGTAACTGTAGGTTCACGTCCTGCTCCACGTCCAGCACCGATCTATACACCTGCGCCTAGCGTCGATTACAGCTTCTGTGATAATGTTGGGCAAGAGTTGAATGCTATCGGACGTGATCTCTTGTTTGATACAGATAAAGCAACTCTGCGTCCAGAGTCTAAGCAACGTCTTAACCGCGTAGTAGAGGTGCTCAGAAAATGTGAAGGATACTCACTTGCAGTCAGTGCACATACTGATAGCCAAGGATCAGAAGCTTACAATCAGCGTCTCTCGGAGCGCCGTGCACAATCTGTACGCCGTTACCTTGCAAAAAAAGGAATCAACATCAACCGCATCACATACAATGCGTATGGAGAGACACGCCCGATCTCTGACAACGAAACTGAAGAAGGACGCCAACGCAATCGTCGTGTAGAGTTTGACTTAGCTCGCTAAGGAAAAACTTGTCCTTCCGACCCGACTGGTCATCTACTCAAAGTAGATGACCAGTTTTTTTATGGGCCATCCGCTCCTTGCTATCGCGCGTCGCGGTCGCTATGCTTCGTGGCTCGCTATTCGCTCGGCCGCTCATTCCATTCGCGTCTGGCTGCGCCACCACTCCGCAGCGCTTGTCCGAGCTTCTTTCGATACGATACGATATCGACACAGGTTGGCTGAGGGATAGTAGGTGTTGTCTGAACGAGCGTAGCGAGAGAGTGCCGGATAGCCCGACCCGTAGCAAAGCGAAGGGGCAGCCCCAAAGAATCAAACTCTTGTTAAGCTCAAATGAGAGCTCGAAATTCGACTGGTAAAGCCATTTTGACGTCGTACTTTTGATTCTTGATTTGCGGCCTTGTGCTGCAGATTTAACGAGAGTTTACACCTATGAGCTACAAGTTGTTGAATAATGTCGTCGGTTGGGCGGTCTTTGCTATTGCATTGCTGACATACACCTTAACTATCGAACCAACAGGAAGTCTTTGGGATTGCGGTGAATTTATCGCAGGAGCACAGAAGCTGCAAGTCGTACACCCGCCAGGAGCACCCGTCTTTTTGATGGTTGGTCGCATGTTTACATTTATTGCTGAGACGGTTTCGCCAGGCGATCCGTCGGCTGTAGCGCGTTCAGTCAATTTTATGTCTGGCTTGTGTACAGCATTTACAGTACTCTTTGTGTTTTGGACGACGACGATACTCGGGCGCATTCTTATCACTGCTGGCGATCGTGATCGAAAGCTTGAGCTTAGTGAACTCATCGCTGTACTCGGCGGCGGAGTCATGGCAGGCTTGACGACGGCTTTTTGTTCTTCGATTTGGTTTAGTGCCGTAGAAGGCGAGGTATATGCCATGTCGACGTTCTTCACGGCGCTTGTTGTGTGGTCAGGCTTCCGATGGTATCAGATGCCAGATGACGAGCAGTCGGATCGATGGTTAATCTTTATTGCCTTGATGATCGCTCTTTCGATCGGTGTTCACCTGTTGAGTTTGTTGGCTATTCCGACCATTGCCGTGCTTTTTTACATGAAAAAAGTAAAGAAGCCGTCAATCATCGGTGTCGCATTGAGCTTTATCCTTGGTTCTATCACTTTTTTAGTGATTCAAACTGTGATTATCCTGAAGCTCCCAAGTATCGGTGCTTGGTTTGATCGACTATTCGTCAATTCGTTTAGCGCTCCTTTTGGGTTTGGTATGGGCTTTTTCGTGCTCATTCTAGCAGCCCTTGCAATCGGAGGAGTCGTATTCTCAGTCATAGCAAAACTGCCATGGTTGCAAAAACTTTCACTTGGATTTGGAATGATCTTGATTGGGATGTCGATGTATGGCATGATTGTCATCAGAGCGAATGCTGACACGCCAATCAATATGAATGATCCAAGCGATGTCTACAGCCTTGTCTCGTACTTAAATCGTGAGCAATATGGCGATCGCCCATTGTTTGTAGGGCCGCATTTCGCTGCTCGTCCAACAGGAAATAAGTTTACAGATAAGTATGGTCCTGTCGGTGATAAATATGAAATCGTAGATCAAAAAGTAGAATATACGTACAGAAGTACAGATCAGATGTTTTTGCCTCGGATGTCTCATTCAGATCGAGCGACCCAGTACAAAGTAATGATGGATCTTGATCCGAATAAACCACTGCCTGCGAATCGTCCAACTGCAGGAGATAATTTCGGCTTCTTTGTTAAATATCAAATTGGCTGGATGTATTGGCGCTATTTCATGTGGAATTTTGCTGGACGACAAAACAACGATCAAGGAGTATTCTCGCAAGATGTCACTCGTGGTCAGTGGCTTTCTGGAATAGGATTTATGGATAGCGCTCGACTGTATGATCAAAGCAATCTCCCTGAAACAATCAAGAATGATAAATCTCGGAACAAGTATTATATGCTGCCATTCCTCTTTGGTTTGATTGGCTTGATACTGCACATGTACTATAGACCAAATGAGGCTTTGGCACTCATTATATTATTCTTGATGACAGGTCTCGCGATTATCTTCTACTCTAATCAGCCACCCCAAGAACCTCGAGAACGCGATTATGTACTCGTGGGCTCTTTCTTCACCTATTGTATGTGGATTGGGCTATCGATACCTGGGGTTGTCAGACTTTTGAAAGATAAGCTACCAGCAGTTCCGCTTGCAGCGGGTATGACCTTGCTCGTTTTCTTAGCGCCATTCTTTATGGTGACTCAAAACTGGGATGATCATAGCCGAGCAAACCTCTCAGCTGCTCGTGATTATGCGACGAATTTCCTTGAGTCTTGTGAGCAAAATGCAATTGTCTTCACGCACGGTGATAATGATACATATCCGCTTTGGTACGCACAAGAAGTAGAAGGTATTCGTACAGATGTTCGAGTCGTCAATTTAAGCCTCCTAGCAGTTG
Source organism: Saprospiraceae bacterium (assembly GCA_020631455.1). Taxonomy (GTDB): domain Bacteria; phylum Bacteroidota; class Bacteroidia; order Chitinophagales; family Saprospiraceae; genus JAHDHF01. The sequence continues at coordinate 23,942 of JAHDHF010000008.1, read as the reverse complement.
ATTGGTATATCGATCAGCTCCGTCGTAAAGTCAATGATTCTCCGGCGATCAAAATGACGATGTCTCCAGCTGCTTATCGAGGAAATACTCGCAATAGTATACCAGTGAAGCAAGGTGGAGTTCAGAACATATCTACTGCAGTCAAATTTGCAGCAAGCGATAATCCTCAGCGTAATAGTGCTTCATTCTTACCGACTAATAAGCTGCGTATACCAGTCAATCGGCAGCAAGTCATTCAAAACAAGGTCGTTTCTCCTGAAAAGCAGAATCAAATCGTGAACGAAATGAATTTCACGATTAATAAGACTTATCTCATTAAGGACGAAATAGCAATCCTTGATATTCTGTCGTCTAATCTTTGGGAACGACCAATCTACTTTGCAGTGACTTGTCGTCCTGAGAAGTTGCTTGGGCTCAATAACTATTTACAGCTTGAAGGATTAGCTATGCGAGTTGTGCCGATCAAAGGATCTGGATCACCACTTGTAGGTGGAGTGATTGGCCAAGGTTCAGTTGATGAACAGAAGATGTACAACAACATCATGACCAAGTTTAAGTGGGGCGGTTTTGATAAGCACTCTTTGCACGTCGACAATTCCCTCGCTCCAAGTACACAAAGCTTACGGCTTGCCTTTATTCGCCTCATCAAAGATTTGATGGATCAAGGCAAGAAAGACCAAGCGGTCGCACTTTGTGATAAGTATTTCGAAGCATTCCCACATCGCAATTTTTCTTACACGTACGACATCAGTTACTTCTTGCAGGTATATCAACGTGCTGGAGCTCTCGAAAACATGAAAGAGCCACTACGGATCTGGGCAGAAGAGACAGCAGACCACCTCCGCTTTTATCAATCTCTAGAACCCAATGCTCAAGTCTTTATGAGAGGCGAAATCGAGAATGCTGAACGTTCACGTAATGATGTCCTTGCACTCGCTAAGCAAAGTCAAGATGCAGAGCTACAAGCGTATATCGAAGGTATCATAGGTGGCACAATACCGATCAAAGATTAATGGACCCGATACGGACACTTGCACTAGGCTGTGATCATGCAGGCTTTGATTACAAGCAACTCGTTATTGATGAGTTGATGCAACAAGGTATTGCAATACTCGATAAAGGAACATTTTCCAATGAATCGGCAGATTATCCCGATTTTATTCATCCAGTAGCGAGAGCTATCGAGAGAGGACAAGCTCAATCAGGAATTATCCTCTGTGGAAGTGGGAATGGAGCTGCGATGACAGCGAATAAGCACAAAGGTATCCGAGCAGCTTTATGTTGGACAAAAGAGCTTGCTGAGCTTGCTCGGCAGCATAATGATGCCAATGTTTTGTCTATTCCAGTTCGGTTTGTATCGGAGGCCTGTGCACTCGATATGATCCGAGCGTTTTTGAAAACAGAATTTGAAGGCGGGCGACATGCACGTCGAGTAAATAAAATATCTGATGAAACAAGTATTAATCTTCAGTAGCATTCTTCTCATTAGCTGCATCGCATTTATGCCAAAGGGCTCAGCCCAGCAGATGGATACACTGATTACAGAGCGTGTCGTGTTTGATACAGTCATAACTTATACTGTGACGAAACGTATCATGTATGATACGACATTCATCAAAACGGAATACGCTACGGGTCAAACGGTAACTAAAACAGATGTCGAAGAGCCAGTCACTGATATAAAAGAAACACCTGCTGAAGCTGTTGATACAGTAGTAAGTGATATTACAGAAGCACCAAGTGAAGAGCCAACTCCAGAAAAAATCAAAGCAACCTATGATTTTCCGATTGTAGATGAAGCAAGTGAACTGGCAGCGACAATCGACGCAGCGGACCTCAGAAAATACTTGACAGAGCTAGCCTCCGATGAATACGAAGGCCGCGAAACGGGCTCACGAGGCTTGCAAAAAGCAGCTCGATACATAGCTGCGCGCTATCAAGAATTTGGTATAGGTGGACTCGAAAAACTCGATAATGGATTTTTTCAACCAGTACCGATGTTGAGCGAGCAATGGGATAATCCGCAACTTGTAGTTGGTGGCAAAGAATTTAAATTTGCGAAAGATTGGTATGCATTTACTCGAAGTCAATTGAGTAGAAGAACATTCGAGCGAGACGAAGTCGTTTACCTTGGCTGGGGAATTGATGATGAAGATTATTCTGATTACGACAAAGTTGATGTCAAGAATAAAGTCATTTTAATCTATACAGGTGAGCCGCTTGACAAGGACAGTATCTCGTATATCACAGGCACAAAAAAACTATCAAAGTGGAGTACAGATTGGAAAAAGAAATTGAGAGCTGCTAAGAAAAAAGGTGTCAAGTGCGTCATTTTTATTGAGCCAAATACAGCTTTTTATATCAATCGCTATGCGCGCTATCTCACTGAGCCAAATATAAAATTAGCTGATAATGATCGCGGAAGATTGTATGCAAATGCAATGTATGTAAGCCGGGATGTGGCGAAAGAAATAATCGGAAGTGAAAAGTCTTTAGCTAAAATTATTAAAGCACGAGAGGGCACACGAAAAACAGGAAAAGCAAAAAGCGTCCGATTAAAAACGAATCTCTCAATAACACTTACAGAAGAGAAAAAAGAATTACAAACAAGTAATGTAATTGGCTTTATCGAAGGCAGTGATCCAAAGTTGAAAAAAGAGATTGTCGTTATTTCTGCGCATTACGATCACCTCGGCAAGCGTGGTGATAATATCTTTAATGGAGCAGATGATAATGGATCTGGATCAGCTACTTTAATTGAAATTGCAGAAGCATTTGCACAAGCAAAAAAAGATGGAAAAGGTCCTCGACGTAGCATCGTTGTTATGCATTTGACAGGCGAAGAAAAAGGGCTGCTCGGCTCTGCTTATTATGTCGATAATCCTGTTTTTGAAATCGATCGACACATGGTTAATTTGAATGTCGATATGATAGGACGGCCAGATAAAGATCATCCTGATCCAAATTATATTTATGTCATCGGAGCAGATCGTTTGAGTACAGAATTGCATGAAGCAAATGAAGCAGCAAACAAAAAATACACAAACATTAATTTAGATTATACCTACAACGCAGAAGATGATCCGAATCAATTTTATTACAGATCTGATCATTATAATTTTGCAAAAAATGGTATACCAGCAGCATTTTATTTTAGCGGTGTACATGATGATTATCATCGTCCGACTGACACCTACGAGAAAATTGATTTTGAGCGAATGGCGCAAATCGGAAGACTTGTTTTTTTGACCGCTTATGATCTAGCTAACCGAGATAAATCAATCGAAGTAGACGAAGATAAACGCAAGTAATATTGTATTTATTATGGGCCATCAGCAGCCACATTTTTCTACTATAAATCCAATAGAAAAATGTGGCTGCTGTCGCTATGCTCCGTGGCTCACTATTCGTTCGGCTGCTTCACTCCGTTACGCATCTGCCTTCGGCACCACTTCGCAGCGCTTGTCCGAGTAGATATAATTGTTTTCTTTCATTTTATGCTGGCTCAGGGATAGTAGGCAGCACTCGCGCAGCGAGTGGATTTTTTCTTTTCTATTTTTAATAGAAAAGAAAAAAGCTAGGCTACCGTACTGCCGAATAGCCCGATTTGAGCTGAATGAATGCGAAGCGGAATGAAGCTCAAAGAGCCCCCATTATCCACTTAGAATAAAAAAGAAAAAACTATTTTTTAATCAACTTGAGCGGCCATGGCATTCTATTAAAATGGAGGCGTGTGTACGGGACATTTATTGCCCCAAAGCTTCTGAAAAATTTGGCGATGCCTTCTATTTGTGAGCCTTCGAAATCAAGGATGACTGGGCGGCCAGCATTTTGACGAATGAGCATGTCAATAATCGCAGACATCGCACCAATTTCTCTTCCTTTGGGAGAGCTAAATGAAAATTGATAAATAAGTCTATTGTGCGATGATAAAATAAATGCTGCTGCAATTAATTTTCCGTCAAGCTCTAGGCCAGTAAAAAAACCTAAGCTCCGATGCATGGCTTGATACATAATGCGCATGATCGTAAAATAGTCTCGCTCTTGCAGCTTGTTGAGTTTAGCTCCAAGATGGAGTTTAAATCCTTCGATAAATTTTTCGGGAGTGATATTCGAAGTGAAGATGGCATCAGTTTTATGGACTTTATTGACCTGCCATTTGAGACCTTTGGAGTAGCTTTTACGAATATCTTCATATTGCCTGCCTGCTAATAATAATTCGTAATTGGGCAACATCTGAGTATTTATTTTTTGATCAGCAGAATCTATTTTTCCATTCAGTGAAATATTTGCGTAGTTAAATTTATTTGGTATTGCGTTTATGAATGATTGTATTCGTTTATTAGATAATATGTTGACGCTCATGATGCCAAGTCGTGGCGTAAAAAAAGGCTGAACGAGTTGTAGCTGCGTTGGTATTTTTCTATTAAATGTCAATGGAAAAATTGACTCATAATCATCTTCTACAAGGATGTCATATTCAGCATTGACGGCTTTTAAATACCAGCTATAAGCAAATGGCAGCCCAGTATTTGCATAGTGGACACAGCTGTCATATTTAAGCTGGTCTATTTCTTCAAATGGTATGTATCTGATATTCAATTTGAAGCGTATTCTAAGAGTGTAGGTAATACTTGATTCCAGCCTTTCCAGTATGGACCATCAAAATGAAAGGATGAATTATGCCATACAAAACACAATTCGCCGCCATGTTGTTTGCAGGTATCGATGATTGTTTTTGATTCTACGATTGCAGCTTGTGGATCGAGCTTGAGATAATCATTAAGGCTGACATCCATGATCTGAAATGGATGAATCAATAGATCCGTTTCTTGATTTGTGCTGAGATCAAACCACGGGTAGGGGACACACATCCCAGTCTTAAATCCGATATCTGTTGAGTATCCAAGACTATATTCGTGCTCAATGCCAGCTGCATGGAGTGCTTGAAATGTGCTTGGAAGTTCAAATTTGAGAAAGTGCTGCCGGCTGTGTATTACAGGTCTTTCGCAGATATTCTCTAAAGCAGAAATTTGCTCTTGGATCATACTTGGTTTAGCAGACGTATCATAGGATGGATGAAGCCCTATGTCAGCTTGAGTCGCTATTTGTTTGATGAGCGCTTGATACGCTTTGTTTTTAGGCTGAGGATTTTTATCAAAGAATGAAGTGTTGCCGACAGGAAAGAATAAGCGCAGATTGATCTCATTGTCTGATGCAAGTCGGATGATATCTTGGTATGTGTCAAACGGATCATGTGCACGCCTAAGAAGGACTTGAGTGCGCTGCTTAACCTCATTGAACTCTCGATTAATCAAGTCACGTGTTAAGCCGCCCAAAGCCCGTGTGATGGTTTTATGTCGATAGGCCCAAGGCATATCGACATCGATTTGCAGCTCTGCTCGAAACGTCGGTTTTCGAGCATTTGGTAACAGCTCTTGAGCCCATTCATGACAAAGCGCTCGTCTATGCAGGTTTGCTTGGGGCGTACATAGATCGGCTTCGATAGGACGATTGTGCTTGTCACGTGAGATCGAATGATTATACAGCTCATAGCCACTTGCAAGAAAAAAGATAGCAGCTAGTGGATCCCAAATGAGTTTGCCTTGGGCGTCAGGGAGTAGGAGACGGGGTGTCGGGCTAAGCGCCCATTCAAACTTGATAGGCTCTAGAGAATCTGTTTCAAGGATTTTTGCTCTTTCGCACGAATTTTGTGATTTCTTTAAGAAATCTAGAGAATCTACTTCATCGAATATGGAGCAGCAAATAAGCTTGATTACATAATCTAAGCGTGCTTGCTCTGTCACATGGTATGTTTTTTTTATTGACACTTACATAAAAATGTACTGCGAAAGTATGCGAAGATTCTAGTGAAGTGCACATCTTTAGGTCGAATCAGAATAAAAACCCTAGAATCATGTCTAAAAAGAAAACATCGGATTCCAATACATCAATCGGACTAGAAGAAATCACAACGATCCGCGACATTTTGATGGGAAAACAGATGGAAGACTATGACCGTCGGTTTTCCAATTTTAGTGAAGATAATGATGCGTTTAAATCTGAAGTGAATGCACGATTTGAGCAGCTTGAGCAATCCATGCAGCAGCAAATGGATGAGATGAAGCGTCAAAATACAGAGCGCTTCGATAAGCTCGAAGCACTATTGACAAACTCGGTCGATAAGCTCAATGGACGTCTTGATGATACAAGCAAAAATGACAAAGCTCAGCTCGGCGAAATGCTTCGCACTCTTGGCGATAGTTTGATCAAAGGCTAATCACGTACCTTTAGCAAGAAGTCAGCTGTATCAGGCAGCTCATAAAATGGAAGGCCGCCCACATACCGATCTTGAAAACGAGCAACTCAAACTCGAAAAACTTCGGCATATCCTCATGTCGAGTGAACGCGAAGAACTCGAATCACTCCGCACTGATATACATGACCCCATCCGATTAGCAGGTCTTGTAGACCCGCTAATCGACAAAAAAATCATCTATCTCAAAGAAAATTTTCCAGATCATTTTGGCCGACAAGTCAACGACCTCGTCGAAACCAAAATAGCAGCGAGTCATGATGAGCTTGTCACAGTGCTCTACCCAGTCATGGGTAAGATGATTAAAAAATACATCGGTAATGAGTTTCAGAAGCTCAGAGAAAGTCTCGAAGAGCGCATCTCGCAAACAGTAAATACGCCTCGTCGAATCTTTGATACGGTCAAAGCTAAAGTCTTTGGCGTAAGCGAAAGCGATATGCTCCTCAAATCCATAGACCGATACCAGATCGAAGAAGTCTATGTCATTCAAGCAGGCAGTGGATTATTGCTTGGTAGTTATTCGGTCAATGAGACACTTGATCGAGATCTAATAGCCGGCATGCTGACTGCGATCAAATCATTTGTCGAAGACGCCTTCTCTAGAAATCAAGACGAGTTAGAGATGATTCATTACGGATCTTACAAACTCATTCTCCAGAGCTTTCACAAATATTATATCGTCGTAGCAGTAAGCGGCACACTCACTAGCGCAGATCAAGACCAAATCAGCAATCTGTTGCTTGATTTTGCCTCCCAAGAGCTGAAAAAAGACTTCTCGCAAGTCACATCAAGTCAATCAGATGTACTCTCTATGCGACTAGAATCGTACTTTAGCAGCCAGCTACATAAAGCCAAGTAGTTTGGCTTGATTCTAGCTGATTTTTTTGTACAGTATATCCTGATGCCTCAGTGCGATACAGTTTATGATCAGTAAAAAAGTAATCCTAACTGGTAGTTTTGGAGTTGGTAAAACCTCGTTGTTCAACCAATTCATCTACAGCAAGTTTAGCGAGAAATACCTCACTACTATTGGAGTCAAAGTCAATAAGCGATTGATCGAAGTAGATGGTCAAGAGCTCAACATCCTTCTATGGGATATCGCAGGAGAGATCAAGCAAGACAAAGTACCAGTCAACTATTTTGCAGGAGCAGAAGGCATTTTGTATGTCTTTGATGTGACTCGCAAACAGACATACGACAACATTGAACAAGAAATCGAGTACATCAAAACCCTCATACCACATGCTGTCATCAAAATCGTCGGGAATAAAAGTGATCTACTCGATCAAGCCGCTTTAGATGCTCTCACACAGCATGTTGATGTACCGATCGACTGTTTGACAAGTGCCAAAACTGGCGACAATGTCGAGCAGCTCTTCGAGATACTCGGTCGTGAGCTCATCCATATTTCTGCTTAGTCCTACTTCTCTTGAGCGCCCAGCAATTTGTCGATAATGTGATTCGCCTCAACGCAAAAGGCACACAAGTCACACTCTTTAATGAGCGTGGGCTACTTCAATCTACAGCAGGCGATGTTTTCAAAGAACCATACCAAATCGGCAGCGATTTGTGTACAGTATTTCCACTTCTAGGATCTCTGCTGCCGACACTTGTCGAGCTTACAATCTCCGATGCGCCGTTTCATATAGACGCAGTCGAGGGCAGCGTACTCCAAGACGGGATCTATGATCTTAGCTTTGAGCGTGTACCCATCAATGGAGAGCTACTCATTATGTGGGTGATCCACGAGCGAAGTGAGTATTATACCAAGCTCCGTAAAGCTCAGCAGCGATACAATGAAGAAGAGATCCTGCGCCAGCAAAAAGGCGAATCTTCATAAATTGAATAGTATTAAGAATGGGCCATCCGCGCTTCACATTGTTCAGCGCGGTCGCTATGCTGCGTGGCTCGCTATTCGCTCGGCCGCCTGAGGCGTCTGCTCGTTGCACTCGCACCACTTCGCAGCGCTTGTCCGAGCTTTGCTTTAGGATACAACTTTAAGATTTGTCGGGCCGTGCTTGACACGGCATCCCACACACTGCTATTGCCAAGATGAGAGATTGGGATGTGTGAGACAGCGGATCAAGTCCGCTG
>JAHDHF010000008.1:0-15432 GCA_020631455.1 Saprospiraceae bacterium | reverse complement strand
TGCTATTGCCAAGATGAGAGATTGGGATGTGTGAGACAGCGGATCAAGTCCGCTGAGACAAACTTTCGTAAAGGCGACACGACATCAGATCAAGTCAAGTTGGTGAAATTATATCAGCCGTGGCATAGTCTCGGCTGAGGGATCGGAGCAGCACTCGCGTGCGAGTGGATTTATTTTTCTATCAAAGGGCTCGAGCCCTTTGATAGAAAAATAAAGCTAGGCTACCGTACTGTGCAGAGCCCGACCTGAATGAGCATGGCGAATGAAGGGCAGCCCCTTAACTTCAATTAATAAAAAAAGCCGATTACCCAATAGGCAATCGGCTAAGAAAAAATGAAGTTTAGTTTATTTTATAATGAGCTTTTGGTTGTGTAATTGCTCACCATCTTGCGATACCTGAATATGGTACATACCCGCAGCGATTTGGCTTAGATCAAGCTCTATGTTATTCATGCCAGGAAGAACATCATGAGTGCCATTGAGAAGCGTGCGACCTGTGAGATCGACAAGGCTGTATTGTACGGTGCTTGGTTTGGTCGAGTTGTACTGTATGCGAGCAGTATTGAATGCTGGGTTTGGGTAAATATGAATACCGCCATCTGTATTACGCTCGAGTACCACTAGATCAGAAAGCTCTTGGCTGCCATCATAGTCAATCATACGTAACCGATAGAATGCTTTGGTGCGTGGCTGGTCATCGATGAATGAATAGCTGCGTCCTTGTGATGCTGAACCTTCACCCATGACTTGCCCAATCTCTTGGAATGTGCCGCTATTGACTGAGCGCTCTACGATAAAGTGAGAAAAGTCGATCTCTGCTTCAGTGGTCCATTTGAGTACATTTCGGTCGTATTCAATCTGTCCTTCAAATGAGTTTAATTCAATTGGTAACGATACAGGATCAGGATCCCATGCGCAAATATCGAATGAACCATTGTCGTCATTAAAATAATCCCAAGTGCCTATGATTATTTCAGTACCTGGTGTTAAGCCAGAAAGTGAAGCAGATGAGTATAAACCTGCTCCAGAATTGTCATCACAGTCAAGCTCTACGAGTGAGCCGCAGGTGCCAGAGTATACTGAAAATCCAGTATTGTAGACCGAGGTCGTACCATCGTCTGATGTTTCGATTGCGAGTTTGCCAGAAGCAGGCACCAGAATCGAATACCAAACCTCTCCTACAGTACCATTGTTTGGGTTGTATTGGGCGCACCCTGGCGAATTTGCATTGAGTGTTTGCGTAGAACCACTATTGTAAGCATTCTCTTTGAGAGAAGATACACAATTGTTTAAGCCAAGTTGCATCACTTTCCTATCAGCGCAAATGTCATTGCTTGCTGGAGGTGCAGAAACACAGGACAAGCACGTTATTGTGCCTATACGACAAGTAAACTCTGGACCACATGTATACGTGCTAATCGATATTTTATAATTGCCGTCAGATGGAGGCGTGAACGCAATACTATCATTGCCGTGTGTCAAATATGTGCCTGACCAAGTATAAACAGTGATAGTAGAGCCTGATCCTCCAGTATAAACAATTGCATACGTATTGGCTGCTAAAGCGTCAATAAGAGGTTGATGATCGCCAGCATAGCCACAATTGGTCAGAAATACTGGTGTGCCATCTGTAGGGGCAAAAGCACCACCGTAGGCATTACTGTTGAGTGGACATTGTCCTGAAATAAAAGGTGCAAAACAAAAGAAAGCTATATATAGAGTCAGTAGTTTGGGTATAAAATTCTTCATTTGGATATTACTTGTGTGTGAATAGAAGAATGGGGCTACAAGTATTAACTACGGAGAATTTGTGACAGGGTTACACTTGAGGTGAAAAAAGTTTAGTTTCTTTTGAAATTGTAATATATGTCCACCAAGCTTGTTGAGACAACTATCGTTCGTAAGAGAACGTTTCATTGTTTATGACAATATCAAAAGGGGGAAGCATATTGAGTTGTGTAGTGCGAGCTATTGTTTCAATGACAATCGCTCTTTGCTCAGGGTTTGATGGGAGAGAACCATTCAACTCAAGAATGTCTCTGTTGTTTCTGTAAGGAGTTCCGGCTACAGATACTGAAGAGAACAGTTCTTTTTGAGCGTGTTGCTCCTTGAGACTGTTGATCGAAAAGTATAAGGGGTCTTCTTTTGTCAAGGAAAAGAAAAATGTGTCAACACCTATTCCTGATTCTTTATTGATGTCAAAATATGTGTATCGGTATTCGACAGGTTGTGTTGGTACAGTTTGCTCTCCTGTAAGCCCTTGATCAGAAGAAGATGTGGGCAATGAGGATGACTCACTATTGGAGCAAGCTGTAAGGAACACACTAAATGTCAGAAAAAGGAAAACTGCGATCGTGCCTAGTTGAAATAGTTTAGTCATAGTAAACAAGTTAGTTTGTTTTGAATGTTCCGGAAAGGGCTACCTGAGATTTTTCTAATAAGCCTTGTCCTGAAAATTCAATTGACGAAGGGATGTTTTTACCAGAAGTGACAGTAGCTGTACCAGATGTGAGCTTCGTAATAAATGGAGAGCCATTGTGGGAGCCTCGAAGAATTATCGTGTATTGATCATCATTAAGATCATATTGACCAGATTGATTTGGTAATTCTGCGGAAAAAACATGTGATACATTGTCGCGTCGTTCATTGACAGTTACTCTTATTGTACTGCCTGTAGCTTGTTCAATAAAAACTTTTTCGAACGGGATATCAGTTTTTTCTGATGCATGTTCAAACGAAATCGAGCCTGACACACTGCTTGACTTGATGCCGCTCTGCTGACCATTGGAATTTGGACTTAATGGAGAAGATGGCTCAAGAGGCATATTGGTTGAGCTGCTCTGCTCTGAACTATGACCATCGGAGGGAGCGCAACCAATCGATAAAAAACATAGCGAGAAAGCAAAAAAAAGTGACACTGTAATTTTAGGCATGGTGGAACGGGCTAAATGAGTGGACAATCAAATTCGAATTGATTGTCCGACAAAAATACGCATGAAGAGGTCTGACTTCACATAAAAAGTTGAGCATGAAAAGATTGGGCGTCCTTTTTCTTTCAAATGTTAAGAGTGTGATAAAGAAAGTCGTTGTAGATTTGCAGAGAATAAAAGAATTAAAAAAAGACGTTTGTATTTGCAACCTATGTTGGGGATCTGCCGTCTAATGAATGGTTAAGGGGCTTCTATGTGTCAACATGAAGCTGTTTAATGTTTTCTTACAGAAATACGCACACATGCACAAGACTTTACGTTCCTTGTTTTCAAATTGTATTGATTTTCTCAAAGGCGATCGCATATCAGCGATAGGCCCTTTACTTGTTTTACGCCCAAAACTTCATGTTCACATGAAACACGTCGTACTTTCACTCCCCCTCATGCTTCTTGCTTTTTTTGGTTTTACCACAAATGCGCAAGCACAATGGCTCCTTTCTATGGATTATGCTACCTCTGCAGGCTCAGGCCCTGGAGAGATAAATGTCTGTTATGGTGGAGCACAAGGTTTAGCTATAACATTGACTGCAGGGTCTGCTCAGACTGGTACTTCAATTGTTGTTGACTTTCCTCAAGGAATTGTTTTTGACAATCTCGTCGAGAATTCTGCTTTTGGTGCAACAGCAGTCGCAGGTACGAATTCAGTAACGATAACAGTACCAGGAACGATACCGTCGAATGGAGTTATCGATTTAGTCGTGAATCGCTCGGCAGATTGTGAATCACTCATATACCAGGAGACTGGAGCTTTGTTCATTGATGACATGACTGTCACGTCGAGCGGAGGAACAATGATGCTTTCTTCAAATGATCCAACATTCGGCGCTGGAGAAGCATACAATATCTTGTTTGCGAACCTAGTTGGAGTGTCAGTTACTCCAGCAGTTGTGAGTAATGGAGCTGTCGGTACTACGACTACTCGTGATGTGACGATTAGCAATTTTGGTAATGGTACGATTGATAATTTCTATATACCAATTCAAGTGGGTGTTGGTATGGAGATTGTCGCTACTAGTGCGGGTACGTTGAATGCTACTGGAGATACAATCTTCTTCAGCAATGCTCAAATGACAGCACTCGGAGGGGATGTTGCAGACGGAGTGTTCAATACTGGTGATGAAACTATCATACAGGTAACCGATCGTGTCACTGATTGCGCCGGGACTTCACTCGGTTATGCAGGTGGTTACTCATGCTATGATGGAGTCCCATGTAGAGGTACAGACTATGTTTTCGGGCAAACTGATATTACGGCAGGTTTTCCTGAAATGTCAGTTTCAGTTGTAAACGTTCGATCTTCAGGAAAAGGTTGTAACCCAGGACGTACTCGCTGGACATTTACCAATGCAGGTGCAGGTAACTCAACTGATGCAGCTTTTGATGTAAGTATAGGTTTTGGATTTCTTGTGAATCCAAGTAATCCCACATATGCTGATGCATATTCAGGATCAGGGACAAATTATAATTTCGGTTATGAAATGTTGTTCAATTTTGAAGCAAACGGTAACCTTATTCCATTGACATATTTTGATACTGCTGGACAGAGAGTCGCATTGTTGAGAGATGTAATGGATTACGATTTTGATGGCCCAGGAGGTTTTGAAGACCTTGATGGTGATGGATTTTTTGATGATTTACCGCAGGGAGCTGTAGTTATTCTCGAATCTGACCACCAAGTATATTGTGCGAACCCAAGTGTGAGTAATTGTACAGATAGATCTGATAGATCACCATACAGGACTTCCCTGTCGGCCTTTGGGTCTACATTTGGATGGAGTAATTCATGCGGCGTGCGTGAGAGTAGTTGGGGAAGTGGAGCACGCTTCTGGGATGTGCCGGGTTCTCCAACACTTTTGGATTTACCTCCCGATGTTGACGCTGGAGTTCCTTTTTCTATTACCGGAACAAATTTTCGTTATTTTAACGGTAGTGTATTCAACTGCCCGAGCGGTCATCAACTTACGTATAGGTTCATTTTTCCTGATCCAGTAGACGTCAGTAGCGCAACTGCATCAAATGGAGGATCTATTTCTTATGTGATTGATCAATCTCCCTCTGGCGATACAGTTGATGTTTTACTCACAAATAATTTAAGCCCTAATGGTGAGCGTGGTGTACTGATTGATGATATCATTTGGAATTGTGGTACAGGTGGAGTTAAAGATGTCACTATGGAAGTCATTTATGAGTGTGAAGATTGTGACTGTCAAGAAATTTGGGCATGCCAAACAAAACCAACTGCGCTTCAGTGTCCGGGAGCGGTCTGTGATGGTGTTTCAATTACAAGTGAGATATCTTTTGATCGTACGACATTCGGATGGGCCAGTGAAGCAGCATACAACAATGGAGATGCCCCGTTGACTGACCCAACAGGACTCAATGTTAAAAAAGCCTACCCTTGTGATTCTGTTCGTATCTACGCTCCAGCAGTTGTTAGTAATGGGACTTTCAATTCAGCCATGGTGCGTGTTTCGTACCCTTCTTACAACGCTACAAGTTCAATTTTTGAGGCATCTTCCAACTCGTTTTTTGAGTTTTTAGATGTATCGACAGGCCAACGCGCTACTTGTCAGGCTATAGCTACAGAGACGATGAATGGCACAGATGTAATACTTGAATTTGTTCCATCGGGGGCTTGTGCACTTCCGTTTACCCTTGAGTCGGGTGACTCAATTGTTTTGACTGCAATGACAAAGACTACTAACCCGAACACAGGGAGTATTGGCGGATGGCCTGTAACAGATAATCCAATATCAAGTCTTCGTGTACGTGCTTTTGGTATTAATTCTGCAGCGGGAGATACGCTTTCTTGTAATGATCGCGGTACATCGTTTACTGTTGTACGCCCTGGGCAATACAGTTTCAATACGCCTAGAGGTACAGATGTAGATCGTACTCCCTGTCAAGCTATTGATTTCGGCGGTGGTTTTGCATATAGCTCAGCATCATTTGATCAGTTTCCGAACGAGATGCGGCCTATGCGTATGATTGACAGCATGATTATGACATCGAGTCTGCCTCTAGTTTATATTGATGGATCTGCGTATCAAACTATAAAGGGGTCTAATGTTGGTTCAGTTGATGATCCAACTCAAGTCGGGGCAAATACTTGGCTCTTTGAAAATAATGGATCATGGACCACGCCTGATAAGAATTGGGTCAACAATCAATCTCAAATACAGGGAAGATTTAGAACACCCTGTGACATAACTAGTCAATACAATGTTCGAATGACCATTGAATATACTATTTTAGATTACCTCTACGCAGAACCGCATTGTCCAGATTGTGTGACAGAAGTTCGATCACAACCTGCATTCACGCGTAGATATCGTGTAGACCCGCCAGCTTTAACGACAAACACACCTGCACCAGCTGTAGGACTTGGGGATACTGTGACATGGAACTTCCAATATTGCAACTCTTCTAGTGCGGGCTTACCGAATACTTTCGTCCAGTTAAGCAGCCCATCTGCTGAGATTGAGATTGTTGAAGTCTTACAGGGAGGTTCAGCAGTTCCACTTTTTACTCAGAGTAATATAACGTATGCTGAGGTCGGTACTCTGAGCGGTACCTCATGCATTGATCTGCAGATTAAAGCAACATATGATGCATGTGATCCTGATACGATGTACATATCAATTGGTTATGACTGTGATGCTATGCCGACTACTTTTGAAGAGTTTGATGAAAAGCAGTGTAATCAATCTCTTACACCATTAATATTGAATCCTGCCAATGCATTATTGCAGGTTACTGCCGAAAATCCAGACCCGAATCCAGTTGATTTATGTGAGCCTGTGTCATATCAATACACCTTGTTTAGTTCTGATCTGGCGGCATTACAAAATATGTCACTAGAGGTTATTTTACCTCCATTTAATTTTGCTCAAGCTGAGTTTCCACTTGCTTTTGATCCTGGAAGCTTAATGATTCAGTGGCCTGGCCAAACGTCGGTTTCACCTTCTCCAGGTGATGCTGGATACGTCAATATTGGCGGCGAAAGCTTTGTTATCGATTTTAACGATGCAAGTGTTGCAATGGGACAATCAGTCCATCTTGATGGCTTGGAAGGTACAGACTCTGTTGTTGTTACATTCGATGTTATTACAACATGTAGTCATCGCTCAGGTCTTGGGCCATTGAGTGTGCGAGCATTTGCAGATGCTCCGTGTGGTTCGCCAGCTGAGAATAGTGGAGCAGCAGTAAGTTCTCCTGGTATTGATATCAATGGTATTTCTCAGCCATACGTTACTGATATTGATTTAAATCTAGTCTCACCAATTCAAGGATGTAGCTCAGATACAACATATATCATGTTGGACATCACGAAGATTGGAAATGCTGTGGTTGGGTCTGATGATCAAATCCAACTCCTTATACCTAACTTTTTTGATGTTGCAATATCGCCTTCCTCACCTGTTATTTGTACGTCGCCAGCATGTCCAAGTGTAGCTTATACGAGCAACGTTGGCGCGACATATACTGAAATTATCTGGACTCTTCCAACTCCTCTTGCAAGTGGTGAGCAACTTATTTTTGAAGTACCAGTTGTTTTAAATTCAATTCCAGATTGTGGTGAAAGCCTCCCGCTATTAGCTTCGACGAATAGCAAATCTTCAGCTATGTGTGGTACAGAGGTATGCCCTGACTTTAGAGTGAATACTGGTACTGCTTCAACTTCTATCGAAGTAGAACGATTTAATCTCACTATTGCAACTGGTAACTCAAACGTTACTTGTGCAGCAACAGGTGAAGACCTAAACGTCAATATAGATGTCGTCAACAACGGCGCTGATATTGCTGCAGATCAAAATGTAGTGGTACAGGTCTATCAAGATTTTGACGCTACAGGAACTCAAACAAGTTCTGATGTTCTTCTTGGTCAAATCGTTGTTGCAGGACCAATTGCAAACGGAGAAGCAGTAAATGCGACTCAAACGATTTCTGTTCTTTCTCCGACCTTGACATGTCCTCTTGTTTATGTAATTTCTCCAGATATCAACTGTGTCTGTGAGCCAATTGAGATACCAGATTCAAATGTGCCATTATTAAATGCTGGGGATGACATTGAGGTTTGTTCAGGTCAACCAGCTGTTCTTGGATGTGGTAGTGACAATCCTAACTATACGTACTTCTGGGCCATTGTATCGCCCTTGAGCCAAGGTTTTGGTCCAGCTAACACGTTTGATGACCGAACTCTAGCTAATCCTACATTTACAGCTACAAATACTACAGCTTCTCCGATCACTATTACATACACGCTCGAAACAGATCGAGGTGGTAATGGTTGTGTAACGCTAGATACTGTACTGGTAACATTGCTTCCACCGATTGAAGTCGATGCTGGAGACGATGTTGCTATATGTGCTCCTAATGGTAGTACTGTATTAGGTTCTGTCGTAAATGGAGGAACAGAGCCATATACATATATGTGGACTCCTGGTGCATTTACGACTGCTAATCCAGTCGTCAATCCACCATCACCTACAGTATATACATTGATGGTTACTGATGCGAATGGTTGTACAGGTACAGATACAGTGTTTGTTGATCTACAACCTAACGTAGTCGCATCAGTTACTCCTTTGGACTCAACGATATGTGAAGGCGGGACAATCGAACTTTTAGCATCTGGGGGTACAACGTACTCTTGGAGCCTTATTTCAAGCCCTGGTGCGTTTGTCATTACAGATGTACTTGACAATGCAGCCATAAATAATCCAGTCTTTACAGATCCTGGAGTTGCAGGAACATATGTTATGGAAGTAACAGTAAGTGATCCTTCAGTATCTGCTTCTTGTACTGCTACTGAGCGCTTAGAAATTACTGTTGGGGGTGGCCCGCAACTCGTTATTGGATTCTCTCCAAATGACACAATTTGTGCTGGAGAAACAGTCACGCTTTCTGTAGCTGGTGCATTGACTTATGAGTGGAATGAACTCGACGGGCCTGGTGGTAATGTTGTGATGGGACTCGGTACATTGCCTTTATTTGATGTAACGCCTACATCTACTACTACTTATCAAGTTATTGGTACACTTCCTCCTGGATGTATCGATACAGCAGAGATAACTATCGTCATCAATGATGGGCCAACAGCTATAGGTAATGGACCGTTTACAATATGTCAAGGTGGAGCTGTTCAGTTGGATGGTTCTGCATCAACTGGTTCTGGGTTGACGTATTCTTGGTCTCCACAAGTTGGGTTTATTGACCCAGTTAATGGACCTTCCTCAGCAAGTGCTGGAGTTGAGCCTACAAGTTCGACTGCATATGAACTCACAGTAACTGATGAGTTTGGGTGTACATCAACAACTGAAGTTGTTGTCAACGTAAATGAAGATCCATCTCTCAGATTGTTTAAATCAAATGTTAATGATTTGTGTCTGGGTGAGTCTGATTTTTATAGAGTCGTGTTTGATCCATTCATTTTTACTGACCCACTACCTTCAATTACTTGGTCTGCACCATTTGGTAACCCAGCTCCAATTTCTCAGGTTTTGTCTAGCCTAACAGATAACCCTGTAACATTTACTCCGACTGTAGCGGGTGTTTACACTTTTGTTGCAACATATTCTGATGCAATAACTGGTTGTGATGCAACATTATCTTTTACTGTTACAGTTCACCCTGGCGTTGAAAATTTGAATGCTTTAAGTAACCCTACTGTAATATGTGAAGGTGACTGTTCAGAGCTTATAGCTACATCAACAAATGCTACCAACTACGTTTGGTATTCCTTAGATGGTGCTGCCGGTAATATTGTTGATTCAATTGGTATTAACAATTCAGAAGTTTGCCCAGCAGAAGATACATGGTATCGTGTGTATGCAAATACAGGTGATGGTTGTATTGATTCAACTGAGGTACAAGTAATTGTTAATCCTCGCCCAGAGGCTTCTATACGCCCAGGGGATGAAGTTATTAATTTATGTTCTTCGGGTAATCCTACTGACTTGAGTACTTATGTTGCTAATATTCTGAACGTAGGTGGAGTAGATTTTGCTTCTTACACAGTTTCTCCTACAGCAGGATGGACGGAAGATTCATTCTCGGCCACTAATATTGCTTTGGAGTTTGAGGAAGGAAATCCGGTACAGTTCTACGATGTTATTATCACGGGAGTAAACGGATGTTTAGATACAGTTCAATTCCAAGTAAATACAAATGCTCGACCAGATTTGGAGCAGAATAGCGATTTTGAATTCTGTTTTGATGGATCAGGTGATTATCAGTTTGATCCTACTTGGATTGGTGTAAATGGAATTACATACCCAACTTGGGCTTCATCTTTTGATATAAACTTCTTCAGTGCATTTGGATCGTTTGATAACTCAATGATCCCTGATCCAGTTTTCACGCCTACAACGAATGCTCCAGGTTCATACGACGTTACTATCGTAGTAACAGACCCAACTACAAAGTGTCAAGATACACTTGTAGCACCTGTAGTAATTATTTCTGCACCTACAGTCAATCTCGAAAATGATACGATTTGTCTAGGAGATGAATCAACATTCACTGTCAGCGGAGACTCTATTGTTTGGAGTGTTGTATCAGGTGATATGGTGTCATTGGATTGTCCAACAGAATGTGTGAATGCTGCTTCAATAACAGTTTCACCAACAGTTCCAACGACATACCAAGTAGATGTTACAGATTTGATTTCAGGATGTACGACTACTGAATTAGTTTCTGTTGAATTCTTCCCAGCTCCAGATACAACTGTTGTTCTATCAGAAGAGTTAGTTTGTATTGGTGAAGAGGCTACTTTGACATTAAGTGCACTTTCAGGGACATTCACAGTTGTTGCTGTCAACCAAATTGGCTCATCAGTGTCAATTACATCTGGTCCAACTATTACATCAACGAGTGTAGCGACTGAATTCGGGGCGGTTTCGGCTGGATTGACAAAGTTTGAGTTTACTGTCACTGATGGAAATGGCTGTACGTTTAGTCATGTACAAGAGTTTAACATTCTACCTACTCCAGTAGTATCTATTGACCCTGCTGCTGACTTGGAATTCTGCTTCAGTGCTGATGGGGTATATCAATTATCAGAAGACTTCTTCGATGTAAATGGAGGTGTACTCCCTGCTGGATATGTAGTAACTTATGTATCAGCTGATGGATCATTCACACCGAATGCAAATGATCCGAATGCACAATTTGTTCCGACTTCAAATTCAGCTCCTGCTACATATACGATTACAATTAATGTCGATAATGGTCTCGGCTGTATTGGTACAATAGATTACGCGATCACAACTTTGCCCGCGCCTGAGTTGGTGATTACTCCAACAGATACTACTGTTTGTTTTGGTGAATCTGCTCAGATTGCGGTCAGTGGTGCCAATAGTGTAACTATAACGAACCTTACAACTGGTTCTGTCATTACGAATAATAGTATAGTGACACCTAATGCCACTACTCAATATGAAGTTATTGGTACTGATCTTATTACTGGATGTAGTACGGTAGATACTCTATTGATTGAAGTTGTTGATAACCCTGCTATTGTTGAGGCACCAACGAGTATCCCTGTTTGTGCAGATCTTTCAGCTGATCCAACAGCTACAATTGAGATTGACGAGCCTATCTCATCATACACAATAACAGGTGGTACTTATATAAATGATGTCATTTCAGGCAATGAATTGTCCTTTGACGCAACATCTGTTAATGCAACTTACACAGTCGAATTAGTCAGTGCATTGACAGGCTGTTCAGTTGAACATGTATTTGATGTTATAGAGTCTGATAGCCCGAATCCTCCAGCAATTATAGTAAGTGGCAATTGTGTAGGTACTCCAGTACCTGTGACTGTTAACTTCCCACTGGGAGCACCTTCGGCTGCTAATTACACATGGACTATTGATGCACCAGCAATTATAGTATGGGCAAATGCGGATAGCTCTGAATTATTAGTAGAATTCCCAGCTGTAGGTAACTATGATTTGGAAGTACTTGTAAGTGTTGGTAATTGCTCAGTTTCTGGCTTTGCAAATCATAACGCAGCGCCACTTCCACCTCAATTAGTTATAACTGCGACTCCTGCTTCTTCCTGTGGCTTATCAGATGGATCATTGACGATACTAAACACAGGTTCAGCTCTTCCAGCTGGCTACGAGTTGACAGGTGTTGATGTCAGTTACGGCCCTACTACAGGATCTGTAGCATCTGGAACATCTGCGACTGAAACCAGCTTAGCAACAGGAACATATTTCCTTGTTACCACAGATAACTTTACTGGCTGTACGTCAGAAGAGTATGTTATTATTGAAGAAGCTCCAGGCCTCGAAATAGCATCTACAGCAAGTGTAAATACATCTTGTGAAGGTTCAGATGGTGTTATTTATGTTAATATTAATGGTGGAGTTGCACCATATACATATCAATTAGATTCTACAACTTCAACTGGTTTAGTCACTCTATCAACAGGTACTTCATCTGATACCTTATTTACGTTTGAAGACTTAAGTGCAGGTGTTTATGAAGTTTCGGTTTCTGATGCTTCTGGCTGTGTTACTGATGTTGTTCAAACTGTTAGTATCAATAATTATGATGGCCCAATCGTAGTTATTGACAATATCCTAAACTCTGGCTGTGGTATTTCGTCTGGTCAAGTGTTTTTCACTGTGCAGGGTACAAATGCGCCATACACTTACTCTGTAATAACAAGCTCAATTTCTGGAGAGCCAGTAACACCTGGTATTTCTACTTCTTTGACTTCAACTTTGCCTGCAGGCGTCTATTCATTGGTCGTTTCTGACGCAAGTGGATGTCAAACTGATGTTAGTTTCGAAATAGATGAAGAGCCGACAAACTATAACGTATCAGCAACAGTAGTTGATGCTACTTGTGGTAATACAGATGGTTCGATTCAATTATTGAACTTGCCTCCTTCATATGTTACTACATGGACAGATGCTCAAGGCAATGTACTTTCAACTGGTGTAGATAATCTTTCTTCTTTAGCGGCAGGCATTTACACTGTCAATGTAGGTGTAACAACTGCTCCGACCTGTGATACTTTATTATCAATAATTGTAAATCCTTCAGACGGACCAGTAATTACTTTAGAGGATGTAATGAATATTCCATGTAATGCAGGAACAACTGGTAGTGTTGAGTTCTCCGTAGCAGGACCAGGATTTTACACATACGTAATTTCTGGTGCTATAGCGGCAGGCCCAATTAGTTCTGGTACTCCTGAATTGATCGAAGATTTAGCTGCAGGTAGTTATACAATAACTGTTGTTGACGGACTTAATGGTTGTGAATCATTTATTGATTTCGAGATAATTGAAAGTTCATTAATTGTAGTTCAAGCTGACCCAATTTCACCTAGTGTTTGTGGTGCAAATGATGGCAATCTATGTATCACTATTACTGGTGGAGAAGCACCTTATATTGTAACTAGTTCAGTCTCTGGAGTTTTCATGCCAAGTTCTTTTGATGAAGGTGTAGAAGCATGTGCAGCAGGCTTTGCAGCTGGTGACTATGTTTTAACTGTAGTTGATAATAATGGATGTGTTGTTACATTCGACGTATCTCTCGAAGATCCTATTGTTTGTACTGAATGTGAAGATTTTGAAGTTGAAGCAGTAACTGTTCTCAATTCGGACTGTATAACTTCTGATGGGGAAACTTTTGCTAGCGTGACTGGCGGTGTTGCTCCTTATACATTTACTTACACAAATACAACTACTACAACTGTAGTTGTATCGACTACAATGAATGGTATCGACTCTTTGAGTTTACCAAATGGTTCATACACACTAGAAGTAACTGAATCAAGTGGAAATATGTGTATTGCAAACGCAGATTTTACTGTATCTGATGTAACAGATTTGTTTACCTTGATCACATCTTCTTCTAATTCAGATTGCTCTACAGACAATGGCAGTTTCACATTTGAAATAACATCAGGTGTTGGACCTTACACGGCATCTATCTTCGATGCAAATGGTGTTCAATTCTTCTTGAATCCTCTCGCAGCAGTAGGATTTACATATACACAAGGTAATTTACCTCCAGGCTGTTACACTTTAGTTGTATCAGATGGTACCTGCGATGTAACAGAAACTATATGCATTGAAGTTAACCCAGTACCATTCTCAGTTGTACCAAATATTGATGCAAGACCTAATTGTGACGGAACTGACTTTGGAGAAATAACTCTTGTGACAACTGGACTCACTCCAGCAGCTATGTATATGTGGGAAGGACCATTAGGGCCACTCACAGCAGGTGCAACAGCATCAAATCTTGAGGCAGGAGTATATTCTGTCACTGTAAGCGATGGAGGTTGTGATACAATCTTATCAATTGTATTAAACCCAGATCCAACAGTAACTCCACGACCTAATGTTCTTTCATTTGTACCACCAAGTTGTTCTGGAGAAGGGGATGCTTCTTTCGAATTTGAAGTAATTGGTGTAGGTACAATTCTTAGCGTTGAGATAGTAGGGCTAGGTACGGTTCCATATACAGCCAGCCCAGTCCTAATTGACAATAGTACTTTTGCCACAGAAATACCTGCAGGTGATTATACGATTGTATTATTATCTGATGATGGTTGCCAGTCTTATGGAGTAGTGACTATTCCAGAGGTTGAAGAGCTCGATGTTCTTGTTGATCCTTACCCAGAAACTGCATGTGGGGCTGATGATGGTAGTGTATGCTTAGTCATTACTGGTGCAAATGGCACACCTTATACAGTAACAGCTGACAATGGTTTCTCTGGGGCCTTCAATGAAGGAGAAGAAATGTGTGTAACTGGTTTAGCAGCTGGAAGTCATACAATTACAATTGTCGATTCTAAAGGCTGTACCGAAGAGATTATTGTGATTATTGATCAAGGCAATTGTCCAGATACTCTTTACACAGAAGTACCTACGAATACATATACAGATCCATTATGTCCGACGGCAGATGATTTAAGTTCAGTAGCAGCTACGACATTTGAATTCTGTGATGATGTGAACGAGGGTACAGTAGCGCTTGATCCATTGACTGGATGTGTTATCTATACAGCAGGACCTAGTGTCGGTCAGTTTGTAGACACGGTATGTGTCATAGCGACAGATCCAGATGGTAATACAGATACTACAGTTTGGATTATCAGTGTGACAGGAGATCCAGATACGCTGTACACAGAGATACCAACAAACACAGATACAGATCCATTATGTCCGACGGCAGATGATTTAAGTTCAGTGGCAGGTACGACGTTTGATTTCTGCGATGATGTGAATGAGGGTACCGTAGCGCTTGACCCAGTGACTGGTTGTGTTATTTACACAGCAGGTCCAAATGTTGGTTCTTTCGTTGATACAGTCTGTGTAGTAGCGACAGATCCAGATGGTAACATGGATACTACGGTATGGATTATCAGTGTAACAGGTGATCCAGATACGATGTACACAGAAGTGCC
>JAHDHF010000122.1 GCA_020631455.1 Saprospiraceae bacterium | reverse complement strand
CCAAGGAAAACGAAGCTGATATCGCCGCGCATTTCTTCGGGATAATGCTTGAAATATTCCCAAGACGGATCACCAAAATCCAAATAATACAGAATGGGTTTTGGCGCACGCGCACAAGCAATATCATAGCCGCTTCCGCCAAATGTTTCTTTGAGAAGCTCAAATGGATCGATGTCCCACCATTCTGCTACAAGTGAAAGCAAAGTCGAACTGCTGCCAAGTCCCCAATTGCGATCAAACTCCAATGTCGCTGTACAGGTGTATTGCCAGCCATGATCGAGATGCGTTTCTGTCATCCGCAAAGCCGTGTCAAGGATGCGCTCTAAGCGCTGCGCGACATCTTTGTCACTACTGGATTTAATAGAGATTTTGCGTGGCAGCTTAATGTCAAATTCTGCTTCAAACCAAATATTGCCTTCGTGATCGAGACTTTCCCATTTTATCAAGCAGCCAGAAGAATCTTGATCAATGTGTCGATGCACATCGAGTCGTTGCCCAAGTCGTGTCGGTATTGCAAATGCTTTTGAGCCGCTCAAGACTACATATTCGCCAGCAATCATCAACTTGCCAAATGCTTGATACGACCACGGGCCATTATCCCATTTTACTTTGCTCATCCTCGCAATGTTTCGAGGTACTCGCGAACGCCAGAATGCGAGACAACACGATCAGCAAAGTGCTCCATTGTTTGCTTACTTTCTTGCTCTGTCGCACTAAGCTGCAACAAGATGTTGGCAAGGTGCATTTTCATGTGTCCGTGCTGGATGCCAGTTGTGACGAGACTTTTGACTGCTCCAAAATTTTGTGCAAGTCCAACGCAAGTCATGATACACATAAGCTCTTGTGCACTTGGATTTCCAAGCATTTCGAGTGATTTGCTTGCGAGCGGATGCACTTTGGTCAAGCCGCCTACAGTTCCAATCGCGATCGGGAAATCAATCCAAAAAGTAAAGGCTCCATCTTCGACTTTGCAGTGCGTCAAGCTGCGATATTGACCATCGCGAGCTGCATAAGCATGACCGCAGGCTTCGAGTGCACGAAAATCATTTGCCGTGGCGATACAGACTGCATCAAGACCATTGAAAAAGCCTTTGTTGTGCGTGGTTGCTCGGTACGGATCTTCTTTGGCGATACGTAGCGCAAGCTCAAAGCGTCGTGCAAAGTGCTCCGCAGACATACCGCCTTCAAAGGATCCCAGATGTTCTACTGGACAAGAAACAGAAGCTCGGACAAGGCATTCAGGCGTCAGATTCGACAAAATCGACATGATGATTTCGATTTCATCTGGCTGCTTTTCTCCCCAATTACTAAGTGTTTCAGCAAATGCTTCGAGATTGGAGTTAATGAAATTCGCACCCATCGAATCGCATGTCTCGAAGCGAGCATGAATCTGAAAATATCCAGCTTCAATTTCAGATTTATCGAGGAGTTCGATACTCAAAATCCCACCGCCGCGCTCACACATCCGCTTCGTGATGTGATCAGTGTCAACAAGCATTTGCTGCTTGACTGACTCAAAAGCAGCTTTAAGAACTGTGCCGTCGCCAGACCATAAAAAATGAACTTGACCGACTTTGACTGTGCCGAGTACTTCTGCTTGGAAGCCACCACGAGTAGACCAAAACTTGGCGGCACTTGCAGCAGCCGCAACGACCGAACTTTCTTCGATCGCCATCGGCACTGTGTAGGTCTTGTCATTGATGACAAAATTGGGCGCGACACTATATGGAAGGAAATAATTTGTCAGTGTATTCTCACTAATGCCGTCAAGCATTTTTTGAGCTGCATCATCACGATGGTAAAAGCTCTTAATCAAATTCTCAGCTGCTGCCGAATCTTCAAAAAAATGTTCCGTTACCCAAGCGAGTTTCTCTTCTTTTGAGAGCTTCGAGAATCCAGAAATACGCTTTTGAGCCATACGAATTGTTCGCTGAGAATCGCTTGAGGTAGAAGTCGTCATTTGAGTTAATTCTTCTGAGTCGAAATTCTACAACTATGATTTGACGCTAAGATAAGCAGACGCAACTCGTAGACCATTGATTTGAGCAGAGACATATTCACGTAATGTCTCGTAATCATCCATGGCATGCTTTAAAAAGCTTGAGGCTTGACCATAGATCGCTAGCGTATTGATTGATTGAGTCAAATAATAGCCATCCAGAAATGATTTGATGCCGCCGCTGATGATGATTTGCTTGCATTTTGCTTGATCGCCTAAATCGCTCAGTGCAGAATTCGCGAAACCAACCATTTCTTCTGCTGTATGACCAATTTGTGCTAAGCCCATATAATTGTCTCGCGCTTCTTCTGAATCTCGGAGCATTTCAAGTAGAGCAAAATTCGTCCCGCCACTCGCAGCAAAATCAATCGCAGCAAGCGGCATTTTCAAAAGTGCTTTCATACTTGCAGGCCCAAACCCTTGACCGACTTCCTTGACGATGATTGGAATATCAAGTGCATCCAAAGCTGCAGCAATTGTCTCAAGTGGCGGTCGCGTGATTTGGTCGCCTTCAGGTTGCAGCCATTCCTGCATTGGATTGACATGGATGATCAGCCCGTCAGCTTTCAATAATTCAACGAGATCATGAATTCTGTCAAGATCATTTTGCAGCCACATCAATTCTACTTGAGCGATGCCTAGATTGACGTACAATGCTTGCTCATCACCGATGATGTGCCGAACATCAAAATCAGCTACATGAGATTGGTCATACAAGAGCTGTCGGCAAGAGCCAAGCCCCATTCCAAAACCGAATTCCGCGCAGGCTCGCGCTAGATTTTGATTAATACGTGCTGCACGACCTGTACCACCTGTCATACTCGACACCCACAACGGCGCTCGAAATGTTTTACCAAGAAACTCAAATGGCTGCAAAGCCTGTTCATCAGGAAAACCCGAAAGCATCGGCTCGTACTCAAACCGCGTATCAACCGCCGCAGCAACTACTTGCGACTGAAAAGCCAAGTCAATATGGTCGCTCTTGCGAGATTCTGCTGTCGGATCCGTATCCATCGGGAGTTGTATGCGAGGCGTTTCGTGCGTCATGCCAAAGATATTGCAATTCAAAACCCCACAAAGTGCACATTGTTTATTGTTATTAGAATTATGGGCCATCCCTTCACTTCGCTGCGCTCCATTTCGGGTCGCTACGCTTCGTGGCTCGCTGTTCGCTCGGCCGCCTGCGGCGTCTGCTTCACTGCGTTCGCACCACTTCGCATCGCTTGTCCAAAAAAGTCTAGTACTTTGGACACATGATCCAAGAAAAACATTTTCAAGTATTTCCAGTATTAAAAACTGAACGACTTATTCTGCGTGCATTTACTGATGAAGATGCCACTGGAGTTTATGCTTTGCGATCAGATCCTCGAGTCATGAAGTATTTAGATCGTGAGCTGCATCCATCAGTCCAATACTCACTTCAATTGCTTCAAAAAAATGAAAATCGTTACCAAAAAGGCGAAGCTATTCAATGGGTCATTAGTTCAGCTAGAACCGAAGGGTTTTGGGGCGACATAGCATTTTTCAATATCAACAAACAGCATCATCGTGCAGAAATTGGCTACTCATTACTACCCGACTATTGGGGCAAAGGAATCATGACTGAAGCAGCTCAAGCAGTTATTCAATTTGGCTTTCAGCAGCTTGGATTGCATAGTATCACAGCAGACATTAATCCGAATAATTCTGCATCGAGATCTTTACTATTAAAACTTGGCTTCCAAAAAGAAGCATACTTTAGAGAAAGCTATTTTTTTGATGGAAAATATCTCGATAGTGAAATGTATTCACTGCTTGAAAAAAAATGTCTATTTTGATAGAATGAAATACTTCTTCGTACTCACCCTGTTTTCTATTTCCTTTTTCTGCAATGCTCAAGTGGGAATCGGTGTAGAGACTGAACTCGGATTGTATGAATGGTACAAGCAGCCAAAAAATGGTGGCAATGTGAGTCGCTCAAGTGGTCAACTATTAAGCTTGCCTTCTGTTGGTCCAAAAATTTGGTTTGGAGACTGGCATGAATGGACGATCTCACTTGAATCAAAAATTATCTTTTCGCCTTTTGCATTTAATCTGCAAGACAAAAAAGGATTTGGCAGCTTGGCTTTTCCTATTCTTGTTGGCGGCAATTTTCGTATTGACGATGATGAAGGAACTGTCAAACTCGGTATCGCAGCAGGTGTACAATGGTCAAAGTCAGAACTCTTTAATCGAGATATTTCTTTACCTCAAAATGCATTTTATCTGACATTTATTGGAGAAGTCAATTTTCAATTTGTCATAGGAGTAAGTCCTGGTTTTAAAAAATCGTATGATTATGATACGGGCCATAATTTCACTTATTTCATGCGCTTTGGAAAAGGTCGCAATAAATCAACAGTCTTTTCTACTGGATTAAAGTATGCCTTTAGAGGGCATCCATTTTTTTAATCTTTTTTTTGGGCAAGGGATAGTAGGCAGTGCGAAGCAGATGCGCAGCGGAGCAAGCAGCCGAGCGAATAGCGAGCTGCCGAATAGCCCGGTGCTGCGAAGTAAAACGAAGCAGCATGACCCATTTAACATTTTTTGACAACGCATTTTAATTGATATAGACAAGTTTGTAAGTCTGTGCTTGTATTTTAGCGCACATGATGTCTACTCGTTTGCTTCAAGTTAGGTTAGTTTTTTGCTTGATATTTTTTTTCTGCTTCGTGCAAGTTTCTATTGCGCAGGTTTCTCAAAAAATTAAATCAATAGAAACAGAACTCGAACAATTAAAGCAAAAAGAAACAAAACTGAGAGATGCGCTCGAAGCAGCAAAATGCGAACGCATCATCGAAACGCTTGATCAAATTGGCTTACCAAATTCAAGTAGCGAATCTGTAATTAAACACTCTGCAATGCAGCTTGTGTATTCTGAAGAGCACGAGCAGGCAAAATGGGTCGCGCATATTATTACGCCAGATATTATCGACGGTCGTGCGACGCGCTCGAATGATTTTAGAGAAGATCCGAAAATCAAATCTGGTACTGCGATCGAGCAGGACTATTTTTTAAAGGAGCTGCAAGCAGACAGTACATACAAGTACGATGGCTTTGGTTTTGATCGCGGGCATTTAGCGCCTTCTGCTGATTTTCGATGGTCAAAAAAAGCACTTTCTGAGTCTTATTTTTATTCGAATATGTCGCCTCAGCGCCCAGATTTTAATCGCGAAAAATGGGCAGAACTCGAGGGTAAACTTCGAGGCTACATTTATGCAAACCCTAAGTCAGAATTAATTGTATTAACTGGACCAATATTGACCGATGACCTGCCGCATATTGAGCGAAGTGTCAATAAAGTTTCTATTCCAGAATACTATTGGAAAGTCGCGATTGATATCAAGAAGAATCGCGGAATTGGATTTTTAATTCCAAATAAAAAAGTGAACTATCCATTGTCGATGTATGCTATGTCGATAGATGAAATTGAAGAAAAAACAGGATTTGATTTTTATAACAAACTCGATCGAGCAACGCAAAATACTCTTGAATCAAATTTTACAGCTGCTGATTGGCTGCCTGAAGTCGCTGCTGGAGATGTCGAGCCGCTTTATCCGCCGTCGTTGCCCAAAGCGCATTTTAATACAATTCAAGCCAAGCAAAAGATCGGTAGAGATTGCACTGTCTGTGGCACAGTCGTGAGCGCTCGCCGCTCGCGCAAAGGCAATGTTTTATTAAATCTCGACAAGCAATTCCCGAATCAAGTCTTTACAGTTTTTATTCGAAAAGAACACGTGATTAATTTCAGCTACGATCCTGAATTTGAATTCAAAGGAAAAATTATTTGCGTCAAAAGTGAATTGCAAAAAATGGGATCGACACCAGCTGCATTTATCGAGCACGAAGATCAGCTCAAGCTGTATAAAGAAGATCAAAAGTGATCTCTCCTTGATCAAAGCACTTCTTCAGAAGACTCGTACATTTGCAGCCCTATGCTTGACAAGCTCGCTGCCATAAAAGAAAAATATATTTTGCTCGAAGAGCGCCTCTCTGACCCCGAAGTGGTACAGGACATGAAGCGCTACACCAAACTTAGCAAAGAATATAAAAACCTACGTCCGCTCGTCGATGCGCATGACGAGTACGCATCGCTTCTCGGCAACATCGAAACAGCCGAAGAAATGCTTAAGGAGGACGATGCCGAAATGCGCGAAATGGCGCAGATGGAACTCGACGAGCTCAAGCCGCAGCTTGAACCACTCGAAGAGAAAATTAAAGTTCTCCTGATACCAAAAGATCCAGAAGACGAGAAAGACGTCATGTTTGAGATCAGAAGTGGCGCTGGCGGAGATGAAGCGAGCATTTTTGCTGGCGACTTATATCGCATGTATTCTAAATACTTTGAAGACAAAGGCTACAAAGTAGAAGTCGTCGATGCAAACGAAGGCACGTCGGGCGGATACAACAAGCTCGTGCTCGACGTCACTGGCGACAATGTCTATGGCGAGCTCAAATTTGAGTCAGGCGCGCACCGCGTACAGCGCGTTCCAAAGACTGAGTCGCAAGGGCGCGTTCATACTTCGGCGGCTACAGTCGTCGTCATGCCCAAGCTCGAAGTCGAAGACGTCAATATCAATAAAGCTGATCTTAAAATCGACACATTTAGAGCGAGTGGCGCAGGTGGACAGCACGTCAACAAGACTGAATCAGCTGTGCGATTTACACACATACCGACTGGTATCGTCGCTGAGAGTCAAGACGGTCGCTCGCAGCTCAAAAATCGCGACATCGCGATGAATCGCCTCCTCGTCAAAATACAAGAAGCGCAACGCAAAGCGCATGAAGACGAGCAGACGGCAGCTCGCCGCAGCCTTGTCGGCTCAGGCGACCGCAGTGACAAAATCCGCACCTATAATTACCCTCAAAATCGCGTCACCGATCATCGCATTAATTTGACCCTGTATAGTCTAGACAAAATCATAGACGGCGATCTCGAACAAGTGATCGAGGCGCTCCGTATGGCAGACAATGCCAATAAAATGCAAGGAGAAGAATGATGTTTAATTATTGATTTGGGGCTGCCCCTTTATAAAAAAAGCGCCTTGATTTTCTATTAAAAAATCAAGGCATTTTTTATTCGGGTCGGGCTATCCGGCACTCTCTCATCTCGACTCGCGTTGCTCGTCTCAATGAGTTCAAACAACGCCTACTATCCCTCAGCCGAATAACTAGAAATCAATATCACCAGCGAGATCGATTTTTTGATTCTTGTAGAGTTCATTAAAGTGCGCTTCCCATTTTTCACGAATGGCAGCTTCTTTATTATACCATTCCATATATCCCGGTGATGTATGCTCACTTAACTTCTCGCGTGAGAATGCTGCCCAGTGCGTTGACACTTGTGCCCATTCTGTGAGTGAGAGCTTATAATCGTTTTCTAAGATTGTAACTGGATCTACGCCATGTCCATGACCAATTGATTGATGCCAAAATATTTTTTGATATGTATCAAAATCTGGCACTCGCTTGAGTAA